>JABHFC010000428.1 GCA_018676275.1 Gammaproteobacteria bacterium
CCAGTACCTATTTCCAGTACACGGTCATTTTTTTGTAAAGCGACAGCTTGCAAAAGGCGAGCTTCCAGTTTCGGTGTCATCATTACCTGTCCATTCGCAAGAGGAATATTTGTATCCGCTAATGCCACTTGCTTATAGTTGCCTGGCACAAAGTCTTCGCGATGGACCTGGTATATTAAGTCAAGCACGTCCTGATCCAGCACCTCCCAGGTACGGATTTGTTGTTCAATCATATTAAGTCGAGCTTGTTCAAAATCAATCTGAGTGTTCATAGCAATATACTGTAGTTAATTCGTCAGGATGCTATTATATAGCATTGCGGCTAAGGGTGCCCAGAGGCACTTAATGGATCGACTAAATGATTTTAATATAAGAAATAATAATATCCCCGATTCCCTCTTCGAATGTTCGTTAAAATGGCAACGGGGCGACAATACAAGCACGAATCCCAAGATGTTCGCTGAACAAAAGCCGAAAAATGATAAGCCCGAGCTGAGGCTGTATTACCTGTCAGGGACATTTCATGGTACTTATCTGCAATTCAGGGACTCTTCATCTGAAGCCAGTATCCTTCCAGATCCAAAATTCCAGATTTCAATTAGGTCTACTGTGAATTCAACAGGGCTAGTATGAGATGACTGTTGATTTTGACTCCTTGCTGGCGAAATCGCCGGATCCTGAAACAACCAGTATACGGCTACAACATCTTTTAGAAGACGAGTGTGCAAGTAAAACGATCAATACTCTGCCTGCGGAGTTGCTGACGGACTTTTTTACTATTATAGGCACATCCAACTTCCTCTATCATTTTCTTTGCAGACATCCAGATATGCTCAGCTTGCTGGGAGAAAGATTTTCTATTAAGGACAATGAATTGGAGACAGTAGAGGATTTTGATGCCTTACGATTATTTAAGTATCAACAATTGCTTAAACTGACCTGGATGGATGTTTCCCATAAACATGACTACTCAGAGGTGCTGGATGGGCTAAGCATCCTGGCTGAAACAATTATTCAGCATTCTTTTAAATTAGCACTGGAGCCAGTTAATTATACTAAGGCTTGTAACTGGATGACTGTTTTTGGCCTGGGGAAACTTGGTGCTTCTGAACTTAACTACAGTTCTGACGTAGATTTAATTTTTGTTAGTGCAAATATAGAGGATACCGACGAGGATATTAATGCTGTGCAGTCGTTATTAATAGATAGCATACGCAAGATAAGTCATGCAATAGAAGAGAGTACCTCTGAAGGTTTTCTGTATCGAGTCGACCTGAAATTACGCCCCTGGGGAAGTAGTGGCCCTTTATGCATGACACTGGATGCCACAGAAAATTATTATGAAGCCAGTTCTGAACCATGGGAACGTTTTGCCTGGCTGCGTAGCAGGGTAGTCGCCGGTTCTGAGGTAATTGGTGCAGAACTAAAACAAAGAATGAAGCCTTTCGTTTTTATGCGTTCATTGAGCACTGATGATCTGGAAAGATTTGTGCAAATTAAAAACGACATGAGTAAAGCCAGAAAACGCCGTGGACACTGGAACGTTAAACTGGGTGAAGGTGGTATTCGAGATATCGAATTTTTCGCTCAAATGCTACAACTTGTCAATGCGGCAGAGCATGAGGCATTACAGAAAACCAATACACTTAGTGTCCTCAATGGTCTGTGTTCTGCCGGTATATTGAATGATGCAGAAAAAAGTGAATTACAGAATAGTTATTTATTTTTGCGTCGCCTGGAAAATCGATTACAAATGATCGATGAAAGACAAACACATGATCTGCCCGATAGTCGAAAGGAAAGGCTCAAGTTAGCTATTTCCTTACGTATTTCTGGCGAAAACAATGATGAAATACTGGATAATTTCGAAAATGAACTGTTCGTTAACCAGTCAATTGCAAAGATGTATTTTGATCGTGTATTACCGCAACAATCTGAATAATTCATGACACGTAGCGAACTTATTGGAAGTACTCTGGATGCTGCCTGGCACAGGCAGACTGCTGAGGCGAGCATTGAAAGATGGTTGCAGGTTTGCGAGCAGCAGCAATGGGGGGATATTCCCGAGAATATCGAGCAGTTAATATTGGTTTTTGGAGCAAGCTGGTATTTCACGCGATTTATTTTTTTCCGCGGAAAAAAATCAGCGGAGTTGATAGACAAACCATTATTAACCAGTTTTGATGCTCAGACTTTATTACAATTTCTATCTACTGCACTGGAGGGCGAAGATCAGGAGAACCAGTTTGAATGGTTACGTAGTCTGAAAAATCAGGCCATGCTGCAAATATTACTCAGACGACTTACAGAGCAGGAAAGCTTGAGTGATAATGAAGCAGCTCTGACAAATCTTTCAATTGCGACATTAAATGTAGCAATGAATATAGTTGGTCTGGATCTGGATAATCTTGATGGTCAGATCGCAGTGCTGGGAATGGGACGAATTGCCGGTTTAGAAATGAATTATGGTTCAGACCTGGATCTGATATTTCTCTATAGAGAATCTTCCGAAAACTTTCACTCTTTTTTTTCCGATAAAATACGTAAACTTCTACGTAATATGTCTTTATTAACACCAACCGGTGTTCTCTATGATATAGATATGAGGTTGCGTCCTCATGGCACATCCGGGGCTCTGATCACTTCAGAAAAATCGTTCCTCGAATATCACCAGGGTAAGCGTGAAATTTGGGAGCGACAAATGATGACACGTTGTCAAGCTGTCATTGATAAGCAGGGTCTGGGTGAAAATTCTTTGCAACAAGTGAGACCGTATATTTATACAACCAGCTTTGATCAAAGCGCTACTACAGAGATATTATCAGTAAGACAACGAGTAGAAGATGAACTTGGAAGTAGACGGGGAAAGATTGATGTGAAAAGGGGAAAAGGAGGAATTATGGATATTGATTTCATTACTCATTATCTTCAGTTACAACATGCTTGTGACTCTCCAGAACTACAAACATCAAGCACCCGCGAAGCTTTATCAATACTGGCCGAATTGAATTTACTGAAGCAGGATGACGCCAACAATCTGCTCCATGCTTATGACTTCTTCAAGCAGATCGAAGCTTGCCTTAGACTCTTTGACATGAAATCGGTGAATAGCTTTTCACGTACACTGGACGATGGCAATGCACTTGTCAGGGCAATGTCATATAAAGGCGAGGGGGCAGCTGCCAGGTTTCTCGACAAACATAAAGAGCTGACTGAGAACACCCATAATCTTTTCCTCAGCACATTGACCTAGGAGTCTGTCGGACTAATCGATTAATTTTCGTAAAAGAAAAACTTATCTTCCGGCACGTGCTCCAGGATTCTTTTACTACAGTGCTGATGCAATGCTTTTCGTAAAGAGTTTTTGTAGGAAATCATACCGTTTGATTCTTCCAGAGGGGATGCAAATAGTTTCTCATCAGGGTAAAGGCGCGAAAGTGTGTGGAAAAAGTTTTTGGGTAAGCGAAAACTACCGAGGCTGACTGAATGTAATTCAGTATTTTTCAGTTGCTTAAAAACCTGATCGAATAAATTATCATATATTTCCCTGTAATTATCCTGATAGATAAGAGGATCAAAACGCAATCCTATATTCCAGCCATGGGATTGCAGGTTTTGCATCGTTTCGATACGACGTTCAATTGACGGTGCCTTATGTTCAAGCGCCTGTGCAATTTCTGTCGGTGTGAAACTAAGAGCAATTATACAGTTAGGAATTGGTTCGATATTAAGTAAAGAACGCGTCTGCGTACTTTTAGTGCGAAGTTCCAGCTTAGCGGTAGGGTTTTGTCTGAATAAAGGTAGAAAATACTCTGCAAAGCCGGTGACAGGTTCAAATGCAAGGCTGTCACAATCATAACCAGAAAAAAAGTGAACTTCTTCACCGTGTAATTCATTTATTTTGCTTTCCATGGCCTGTCTGAAATCCAAATAGTTGGTGAACAAGACATAGTTGGCAGAGCGATACATACCTTGTAAAAAGCAATAACGACAGTCATATATGCAGTTCAGCATATGAGAGAAATAGTAGTTATGTCTGGCGCCAATACCATATCCTTCAG
>JABHFC010000429.1 GCA_018676275.1 Gammaproteobacteria bacterium
CCTTGCTCTGTCACCAGGGCTACTGCATCTCGCTTGAAGTCTTCTGTGTATTTCCGTCTTGTTCTTTTTTCTGTTGTCATCGTTCACCTCGTTTTGGCATTGTACCGCCTTAACTCAGTGTCCGGATCTAGTAGACCACTTCATCGTAGCTTCAGTTAGGGAACCTCTGATTAAGTCCCGTTTTTTAAAAAACTGTAAGATTTCTGTATATACATAATTGGTTTCATTCAGTACTTCGTTTTATTTGGTTGTGTTTTTACTTTTCCCCCTCCCAAACACAACATCTAGACGGATCTATCCTGGCGCAGCCATTAATTCTCGCCTAACCATATACATATTCGCCAGCGCAACCAGGATAAAGACCTGTGCAGCATTCTTCTCTAATCCTCGATAGCGTACCTTACGATACCCCCACAGGTGTTTGATGACACCGAACACATGCTCGACCCGGGCCCGTGTGCGGTTACTCTTCCTGTTAAACGACCGATCTGCACAATTGAGCTTCTTGCCACGTCGTGCCTTACGGTTCACGCGCCACTCAATCCCCTGTGCTTCAGCAGCCTGTTTGCGTGCTTCACTGGCATAGGCCTTATCCCCATAAATGGCCTGCTCTTCGCCATGTAAACAGTCTTCCATTACCACCGAATCATGCACCGATGCATCGGTCACCACCACACTGTGCACACGTCCCTGCTTATCACTACCTATATGGGTCTTCATACCAAAATGCCAGGTATTGCCTTTCTTCGTCTGTTTCATCTCCGGGTCCCGCTTTCTGTCCTGGTTCTTCGTCGAACTCGGGGCACTGATTATCGTCGCATCCACTATCGTCCCTTCACTCAATATTAAGTCCTGTGATGATAAATATCGCTCCGTTACCCGGAACAACTTCTCCGTCAGACGATGCGCCTCAAGAAAGTGGCGGAAGTTCAGGATCGTTGATTCATCGGGTATCCCCTCTATGCTGACACCCGCAAACCGACGCATTGATTCAATGTCATACAGGCTGTCTTCCATACCAGGGTCGCTCAAGCCGTACCATTGCTGCATGAAATAAATCCGTAACATCACCTGCGCCGAAATAGGACGTCGCCCATTACCGGGCTTCGGGTATTTCCTTAATATCGGTTTCAGTAATTGTTTCCACGGTAATATCGCATCCATCTCTACCAGAAACCGTTCTTTACGCGTTGTCTTCTTCTTATGCTCATAGGCAAGGTCGGAAAAGCTCGTCTGTTTCATCTTCTATCTCGGGGTTGTTTACTTTTGACTATGATCTCATATTATTGGGACTTAATCAGAGGTTCCCTAAGTATAATCAAGTTCAACCTTGTCTGTCCCTAATAATCCATACAGCTCTGACAACATTTGATCATTTACATTAACTTTCCAGCCCTCGCCAAAGCGTAAATGACTCTGCGCCTGCTCACTTTCATAGCCTATTACAACGGGACAGTTACCCTTGTTATAGCCAGATAACACTGTCTTCAGTTCACTCAAAAACCCGTTTTTTATCATGTCTGCGCTAATACGCAATTTCAATCTCGCGTGAAATTGACGGTATTGCTCAAGTGTAAAGACTTCTTTGCCATCAATTAGATAACCCATACCCTTGTAGTCGTCCTCTTTTGCTTCTCCCATGACAACTATTAGTTTGTCTTTAACAAGTATGTCCCGATACCTCTGATTCACTTCCGGGTATAAAGTTACCTGCATTCGAGCAGTACGGTCATCCAGTCGAACCTCGGCTGTCTTACCTCGACTACCGGAACGCATACGAATACTCTCAATATAGCCCGCAACAATGACAGTGCCAGGCCTTACCTCATTCAATCGGCGACAGGGGATCCTGCTTAACTCTTCTTCATAGCGCATAATCGGGTGACCTTTGAAATAGAAACCAAGTGTTTCTTTTTCACCTCGAAGACGTTCATGATCATCCCATTCAAGTACATCTGCAAAAGCTGAATTCGAAAACTTGTCATTTCCCTCATACTCGGTATTAGTATGACCGGCTTCCAGGCCAAACATATCATCCTGCCCCCTGCTGACATTCTGGCTTAATTGTTCAGCCATATGCGTAGCTTTCGACAAACTCGCCATCATAATACTTCTACCCGGACCAAGGTCATCCATTGCACCAGAACGAACCAAGGCTTCAAGTACACGTTTGTTTACTTTTCGTAAATCAACACGTTTACAAAAATCAAAGATATCTCTGTATTTTCCATTTTCTTCTCTTTCTATAATTATGTTTTCAATAGCTCCTTCGCCAACCCCTTTAATTGCACCTAAGCCAAACCTGATGGTTCTTTCATCGGCCACACTAAATTTATAATCACTATCATTAACAGATGGTGACAAAAGCTTTAGCTTCATGTGATTTAGTTCTTCACTTAATATCACACTTTTATCGGTGTTATCCATATCTGAGGAAAACACTGCAGCCATAAAGGCGGCTGCATAGTGAGTCTTCAACCAGGCGGTCTGGTATGCCAACAGGGCATAGGCGGCTGAATGCGATTTGTTGAAACCATAACCGGCAAACAGTTCAATAAGATTAAATATTCGGGTGGCAACTTTTTCATCTACCCCATTCTTCACTGCACCCTCAACAAAGACGCTACGTTGCTCTGCCATTTCCTCTTCTTTCTTTTTTCCCATCGCCCGTCGTAACAGATCCGCGCCGCCAAGTGTATAACCGGACAGCACCTGGGCAATTTGCATTACCTGTTCCTGGTAAAGAATCACACCATAGGTAGGACGCAAAACATGTTCCAGTGATGGATGTGGGTAATCTACCCTGGCACCATGCTTACGATTTATAAAATCATCTACCATGCCGGATTGCAGAGGACCTGGGCGAAACAGTGCCACAAGAGCAACAAGATCATCAAAACAATCTGGTTTTTGATCTCCGATCAGCTTTTTCATGCCATCTGATTCAAGCTGAAATATGGATGTTGTTTGCTTTTCCCGTATTAGTTGGTAGGTTGGTTCGTCATCCAGCGGAATCTTTAAAATATCAATTTCTGATTCATTTTTCGCAGTGCGTAACTTGTTAGCATCTTTTACAGCCCAGTCAATAATGGTAAGCGTACGTAAGCCAAGAAAATCAAATTTAACCAGACCGGCAGACTCCACATCTCCCATATCAAACTGACTTGAAGTAACTGTTGAACCCTGTTCACAATATAGCGGCATGTAATCGGTCAAAGGCCTCGGTGCGATAATCAGTCCGCCGGCATGTTTACCTGCATTGCGTGACAATCCTTCCAGTTTTTGCGCCAAATCAATTAAGACAGTGACTTCTTCTTCTTCCTTGTATCGTTTTTTTAATATTGGTTCATCCTTCATGGCCTGTTCAAGCGTCATACCAATGTCAAAAGGTATTAACTTGGCAAGTTGATCAACAAAACCGTAGGGTTGACCAAGCACCCGTCCAACATCGCGAACCACAGCCTTGGCTGCCATACTACCGTAGGTAATGATTTGAGAGACTCGATCGCGTCCATAACGATTAGACACATACTCAATCACCTCATCACGTCGATCCATGCAAAAGTCGATATCAAAGTCTGGTAAAGATACACGCCCTGGATTCAGGAATCGTTCGAATAACAACTCGTATTTAATCGGGTCAAGTTCGGTAATTCCCAGCACATATGCCACTAACGAGCCGGCACCGGAACCACGACCTGGTCCAACAGGAATACCCTGATCCTTTGCCCATTGAATAAAGTCGGCAACGATAAGAAAGTAGCCCGAAAAACCCATGTTGTTAATAACACTTAATTCTGTATCTAATCGCTGTTGATATTGTTGCTTGTCATGTAATGGATCATCTGCATTTGTTTCATCTGCTTCAGATAATATTCTTTGTAAACCTGCATCAGAAGCTTCTTTTAAACAACTGTCTTCATCCATATCATCTGGCACAGGAAAATGTGGCAGGTAGTATTCGCCCAGGGTTAGTTCCAGGTTACAACGCTGTGCAATCAACACCGAGTTTTCAATAGCCTCGGGAATATCTTCAAATAAAGTTATCATTTCCTCTGCATCGCGGAGGTATTGTTGAGGACTGTATAATAGTGGCCGTCGTGGATCATTTAAGGTGTAACTTTGCTGAATACAAACTCTGGCTTCATGCGCTTCAAAATCTTCCTTGTCCAGAAACCTCACATCATTTGTCGCCACTACAGGGACATCGAAAGATGCAGCAAGAGTTACCGCATCTTTTATATACATATCTTCTTTAGCACGTGCTGTTCTTTGTAACTCCAGATAAAACCGATCCGGGAACAGTTTCAGCCACTCGGCCAGAGATGTTTTAGCGAGCTCCTGATTACCATTGATTAAAGCCTGTCCGATATCACCTTCACGTGCACATGACAATCCAATCAGTCCGTCCGTGGCGTCTTGTAGCCATTCATGCCTGATATAAGGAACCCCCTGTATCTGTCCTTCCGTATAACTGCGTGTTATCAGGCGACAGAGACTACGATATCCCTCAATGTGCTGGCAAAGCAGGACTATCTTGCTTGAATCCTTTTTTGATCGTTCATCGAGCACTCTCAGCTCAACGCCCGCGATTGGCTTAATACCATGCTTTTGCGCCTGCCGATAAAACTTTACCAGTGAAAAGAAATTTCCCTGTTCCGTCAACGCCAGTGCAGGCATACCTGTCTCTGCTATTCTTTTAGCCAGTGAGCCTATCCTTAGCATGCCATCGACTAGCGAATATTCTGAATGGACATGAAGATGTACGAAATTATTTTGCATACCAATGACCGCTATACCAGGAATTTTCGTACAGGTGCATAACTACGACGATGAATTTCACAAACTCCCAGTTGTTCCAATGCTTGCTTGTGTTGTCTGGTTGGATATCCCTTATGTTTAGCGAAACCGTAGCCAGGATAGATTTTATCCATCTTTATCATCAAACTATCTCTTGTAACTTTGGCCAATATAGATGCCGCACCTATAGCAGCAATCAGGGAGTCTCCTTTGATGATTGCTTCGACGCTACAATGCAATTCAGGGCAACGATTACCATCAACCTGCACATGATCAGGATTCACACCAAGTGCGTGAACTGCTCTTTGCATCGCAAGTAAACTTGCGTTCAGGATATTCAATTCGTCAATCTCTTCATGTTCAACCTGCCCTATCGCCCAGGCAATTGATTTTTGTCGGATTTCTATCGCCAGTTTCTCACGTTTTTTTTCCGAAATAGTTTTTGAGTCACCCAGCCCCTCAATCGGATTATTATCGTCAAGTATGACAGCAGCAGCGACCACCGGCCCCGCCAATGGTCCTCTACCAACTTCGTCTACGCCAGCTACAATAGTTATCTCAGTTCGCATATTTTGATTTTACTTTGTAACAAGCAAAGCCGATATTGCTTTAGATGCCAAAACACCACTGTCTTTTCTTAAAGCAGAATGAATTTGAACAAACTTTTGCTCCAATTCGCTCACTTTCCCCGGATTCTTCAACCAATATTGCAGATGCTCAAAAAGTTGCAATGGTGTGCATTTCTTTTGTAAGCATTCCGGTACAACTTCCGTGCCTGCCAGCAGATTCGGCAAAGCGGCATGTTCAATATAAGTCAGCATTTTTACAAAGAAATGCGTCACTGGGTTTAGCTTATAAGCGACCACCATGGGCTTTTTGAATAAAGCAGCTTCTAATGTAACAGTTCCGGAAGCCAGTAGTAGAACATCAGATGCTTCAAGCACATCATGGGCTTTATCCTGATATAGTTTCAGTGGTAAATCCTGCAAGGACATGCCTGATTGAGTCTGTTGGAAATAATCAAGCGCATTTGAATCAAGCACGCTGCTTATAAATTGCACCTCAGCTGATTCCCTCAGACATAAGTTTGCAGTTTCTAAAAAAGGCGGTAGCAATCGGTCCATTTCACTTCTACGACTGCCAGGCATAATCCCGATTATGGTTGAATCTTGATCCAGACCAAGACGTCTTCGCGCAGCGTGTTTGTCAGGCTGCATATTAATCTGCTCGGCCAGAGGATGACCAACACACTCTGCCCTAATACTGTGTTGCCGGTAAATGTCCAACTCAAAGGGGAATAGTGTCAACATGAGATCAACGGAACTGGCAATTTTTTTTATGCGGTGGCGTCGCCAGGCCCAGACCGACGGACTTACATAGTGAGCAGTAAGGATTCCTTTCTGATGCAGACTGTCTTCGAGTCCCAGGTTAAAATCCGGTGCATCAATACCAATAAAAATGTCAGGTGGATTATCGGAAAAGTATTCAAGCAGATTTCGACGGATTTTAACAAGCTCGAAATAATTTCCAAGCACTTCGACTATCCCCATAATCGAAAGCTTATCCATG
Source organism: Gammaproteobacteria bacterium (assembly GCA_018676275.1). Taxonomy (GTDB): domain Bacteria; phylum Pseudomonadota; class Gammaproteobacteria; order Eutrophobiales; family Eutrophobiaceae; genus WLWS01. Next base: position 6,370 of record JABHFC010000429.1, read on the forward strand.
GGAAAAATACTTCGACAACCCTGTTCCTGCATTTTAGGGCCGCCTACCCCTTCGATGACGATATCACCGTGTTCCGCTTTTAATGCCTTGATGAGATGTGCACCCAGATAGTCACCCGACGCCTCACCTGCAACAATGCCAATACGCAACATGCTCTAAACCATTAAAATATTATTTTCGAAAATAGAGTTGAGACATCTGCTTAACGAGCGATGCCACGCTCTGATGCCTGGATAAATTCAACAAAATCTGTCAAATGAGGATTTCCATTCTCCAGTGCTCGAATTTCTTCCAAAGCATCTTTTAATAACAACCCATCGCGATAGACAGTTTTATATGCTTTTCTCAATGCATCAATTGATTCAGTAGAAAAACCATGACGTTTTAAACCTTCTCTATTTAAACCACTTGGCTTGGCTGTGTTTCCCGACATCATTACATACGGAGGTACGTCTTTTACTATGACACTGGAAATGGCGGAAAAACTATGTTTACCCATGCGACAAAATTGGTGAACTCCTGTGAACCCTCCCAGGATTACATGGTCCTCGATGAGCACATGCCCTGCGAGAGTCGTATTATTCGCAAATGTACATTGATTACCAATCAGACAGTCATGAGCTATGTGTACATAAGCCATAACCCAGTTGTCATCACCTAGACGTGTAACACCTCCACCGTGGGCCGTGCCTCGATTGATAGAGCAATATTCACGTATTACATTATTATCACCTATTTCAAGTACTGACTCACTTTCACCTTCATACTTCTTATCTTGAGGATCATCACCAATTGAACAAAACTGAAATATCTTGTTATTCCTGCCTATACGGGTCGGACCCTTAATTACAACGTGTGGGCCGATCCAACTGCCCTCCCCAATTTCTACTCCGGCACCTATAACGGAATAAGCAGAAATTGTCGCTGTTTCACTGATGCGAGCATCAGGATCTACGATAGCACCAGGGGCGATCAAGATTGGGGGTCCGCTATAGTTGTCATCAACTCAGCTGAAGCTACCAGCTTGTCATCAACTTTGGCGGTTGTAGAAAATTTCCAGATATTGCGTTTGACGGTAACAAAATTCACTTGCAGTACAAGTTGATCACCAGGCCCCACCGTTTGTCGAAACCTTGCCTTATCAACACCTACAAGATAATAAAGAATATCATCATCCATACCACCTTTAATCGCCAATTCTCCATATAATGCTGTAGCTTGCGCCATGGCTTCAATAATTAACACACCCGGCATAATCGGTTGTGTTGGAAAATGCCCCTGAAAAAAAGGTTCATTCACCGTTACATTTTTAATTGCTTTAAGGTACACCCCCGATTCAAATTCGGTCACTTTATCAACCAGTAAAAACGGATAGCGGTGCGGCAGCACCTTCTTGATTTGATTTATATTAAGTATGGTCATGGGTTTTATTCAGGTGCATTAATCAGAGCTACTTTCATCAATTCTTTGTTCTAATTGAAGCAGCTTTCTTGTTATTTCATCCAGGTTCCTGAACCTGGCAATATTTTTACGCCATTTTGCATTCTCAGTAACAGGAATACCTGATGAATAAATTCCAGCCTTTTTTATAGAATTGGAGACGCCTGACATACCGGTAATAATAACATCATCAACCAATTCTATGTGGCCACTAATTGCTGAATGCCCACCTATCATACATCGCTTGCCAATTACCGTACTACCAGCCACCCCTACACAGCCTGCAATGGCTGTATGTTCGCCTATTTTTACTCCATGACCTATCTGTACCTGATTATCCAGCTTCACTCCGTTTTCGATTACAGTATCAGCCAGTGCCCCCCGGTCAACAGTTGAGTTGGCGCCGATTTCAACATCATTCGCGATCAATACTGTTCCAATTTGCGGTATTTTCAACCATTCGCCACGATCCTTTACGATTCCAAAGCCATCAGCCCCTATCACAACACCGGGGTGTAACAAACCCTTACTGCCAATTCGTGTGCCATCATACAATGTGACATTAGCAACCAGAGTCGTGTTTTCGCCAACGACAACATTTTTACCTATGACACAGCCAGGGCCAATTGATGCGTGATCAGCAATTTTACTACCAGCACCAATAACCACATTTGCTCCCACATGAGCGGAAGTCGAAATTGTAGATTCCTCGCTGACAACTGCACTATTATGAATACCTGGAGTAAAGGTGGATGCTGGATGCATATGCCTTAAGGTTCTGGCAAAGGCAAGGTAGGGATCGTCACAGACCAGAGTTTGTACATGACAACGCGCTTTATTTTCTGCTGATAAAATCACAGCACAGGCTTTGGTGTCTTTCAGATATTGAACATGCCGTTTATTAGCCAGGAAACTTATTTCATCAGCTTCGGCTGTCTGCAACGGCGACACTCTTCGAATCTTGCTGTCGGGATCTCCGTCTAACTCGGCTCCAGTAATTTCTGCGATTTCACCGAGTGTGTACTCCATAAGATTTAACAGTTTTTAAGATTTGCCATTCAAAAAATCAACCACGGTATAATGTGCCATTCGAAAAATTAACAACGGTAAGATTTGCCATGCAAAAGATTAACTACGGCGCGACGTGCCATTCAAAAGATCCACCACGGTAATTCTGATTCTTACTTACCAGCCTTCTTATTAAGGTGATCAATAACTATTTTTGATATGTCTGCTTTGGCACTTGCGAAAATCACGCCTTCACTTAAGATTAAATCAAAACCACTTTCCTTAGCTACTACATTTATCGCATCGACAATTTCTTTTTGAATTTTTGCAATTTCTTCATTACGTCTGAACGTAAGATCTTCTCTGAACTCATCCTGACTACGTTTCAAATCACGTCGCTGATTGACAATATCGCGCTCCAGCTTTTTCCTTTCGGTCTCGCTCATTATTGCGGCATCTTTGGTCAACCTGTCTTCAAGTTCTTTTAGTTTCTTTTGCGAGGCAACCAATTCTCGATCTCTAGGAGCAAATTCCTTTTCTATTTGCTTACGCATTTTTTCAGCCTGTGGCGACTGTTCCAGAATTCTTATCGCATTGACTACTCCAATTTTATAATCATCTGCG
>JABHFC010000430.1 GCA_018676275.1 Gammaproteobacteria bacterium
GCATCTTCAATGCCGTTACGGGTTTCATTGGTGAATTTGCAAAAATTTACCTTATGCCCATGGGAAGAGATACCCAACATTTTGATATTGGCACCGGCGCAGAAAACCTTATCTTTTGCAGATGTCATAATTACCGCGCCTACTTCCGGATGCTCAAAACGCATTCTTTGAATAGCATCGTATAGCTCAATATCGACGCCGAGATCATAAGAATTCAGTTTTAACTGGTAGCCTGGTTTGAAAGTCGCCGTTTCATCGACATCCATAGATATGGTGCCCACTTTGCCATCGGTCGACATACGCCAATGCCGATACTGATCTGGACTTGTTTGAAAGTCCGTCATATCCAAACTAGCGTTTGATATGCCCTGTTCATTTAGATTATTCATGTATCACTTTATCCAATTTGCTTCGAATTTGTGAATCATCAAGTAGTTTTTGTAGCGAGTCCTCAACGCTATCAGCAGAAGTATCAATAATGGTATCTGCCTTACCATATAAAGCTTCACGATCGGCTAATATTCGACGTAAGTCGTCCATTGCCTGCACATTCCCTGCCATAGGACGATAATCCCCCTGGCCAATTACACGTTTCATGTGTTCTTCCGGATCTGCTTTCAACCAGACCGTATAGCAGCGTTTAAGCAGACGCTCATAGGTCCCCGGTTCAGAAACAAGGCTCCCGCCAACAGAAATCACCACTTTTTCAAAGCGATTTACTGTATTTTCAAGACATTGTCGTTCAAGGCGGCGATAACTGGCCTGCCCGGAGAGTGAGAAAACTTCGTTTATGCTCAAGCCAGCTTCCCGCTCAATTTCCCTGACTAGCTCTACAAAAGGAAAATCCAGTTTTCTGGCTAAAGCCCGTCCCAAAGTGGACTTTCCAGCACCGCGTAAGCCTATCAGCGCAATACGATTTACCCGCTCGGATGGTTCATCGCTCTGCCCCATAACCAAAGCGTATATTTTGCTAATAGCATCTGCTGGCAGTTCATCCAGGTGCTGCAGTAAAAAAGAATGCTCCACTGAGCGTTCTGCTCCATCGCGCACCAGCTCTTCCAGAGAAACGTCCATAGCAAAGGCAACCTGCCGCAATAAACTGATCGATATATTACCTCGACCTGATTCTAATTGTGCGAGGTAACGTTCTGATATATCAGAAGTACTTGATAATATTTTTCTGGATATTCCACGTCTTGCGCGCAAGGTACGAACCCTTTCACCAAGGATCATCAGATAATCTTCGTGGTCATCAACGACTTTTTGTGACGTTCTTTTCACCCGAGTTGAAGCAGATTGCATCATCAGAATATGTATTATAATTCATCTTTTAAAAAAGAGAGTGCACTATAACACTTGTTCGGGGTAAATCAATTAAACAGCTTAAACAGGGAAATATACATACTTAATCGATAAGCCAGAGGGAAGCAGCTGTTGGAGAGGGCTTATGGCCTGTATTTTAGGCTAGATCACCGAGTGAGATTAAATGACAAGCTTAATTTTAAAGAGAGAGCTGGACTAATCTACCAGGGGTAATCCAAGCTCGAGCAGATGTTGTCTGAAAACCTCTGCAATAGCAGGAACTTTGATCCTTCCTTTGATTGATCTGGATATTTTAAAGTCAGGGTTGATTTGAAATATATTATTAATAGCGGCCGCGGCCTGCTCTTTTAAGCCCAATATGCTGTAACTGGCCGCGAGGAATAAGTGACCTGGTATGAATGCCCGATCTTGTATGATCAGTTTCTCAAATAGATTTTTTGCGTCCTCATAGTCAATATTCATGAAAGCAATCATGCCTCGAGGAAAATAATATTTTTCCAGCGGGTTAAGACGTCTGGCGCAATCCAGTTTTTCCCTGGCCTCAGCTGTATTCCCTGACCAGGATAGATTCAGGGATAGCCAATTCAGAGCTTCAGTCTGGTTAGGATCCAGTTCGATCGCACGACGCCACTCTGTCATTGCCTGAGCATTATCATCCAGCCATTGATGCACCCAGCCCAGTGAGGCATGAGGTAGTGCTGAATGAGGACAAAGTTCTACAGCACGATTGGCCAAATCCAGAGCCTCATCAAGTATAGATTTAGCTACATTGTCGAATCCACTTATCCATTGATATACATAAAGGCGCGATAGTCTTGCGTATGCTTCTGCATACTCTGGATCCAGCGAAATTGCTTTTCTAAACAGGGCCTGTGCTTGCATTAAGTCTTCACGGCTTGAGTATCGTGCATATTCGACACCCCTGAGAACGCAATCGTATGCTTCAAGACTGCTGGGTTTGTGATATTTCCTCTGTTCGTCATCGGATTGGCCGAAGGTTACTTCTAATGCAGACACAATTTTCTTCGTTACGTCATCCTGAACCGCGAATATATCATCAAGCTCATGATCGTAACGCTCGGCCCAAAGTTGTTTTTCATCACTGACATCGACTAATTGGGCTGAAATACGAACTCTTTTGCCCGCCTTTCGCATGTTGCCATCAAGGATATAGTCCGCACCTAACTCTCGAGCAATTTCCTTAGTACTCAGATCTCTATTCTTAAAACTAAAACTGGATTGGCGAGCAATAACAGATAAGCCTGGCGATTTTGATAAATCGGTGATGATGTCCTCAGAAATTCCATCAGTAAAATATTCCTGACTGGCATCCCCACTGGTATTGGTAAAAGCAAGAACAGCTATGACCGGTTTGTCTTCAATCTTTTTTGACCCTGCTTTTAATGAAGATACATCTGAAATTGCGCTACTTTGAAATTGAAAATCAACAATGTATCTTCCTTTACGCATTGCTATCTGGACTTCATCAATACTGTCAGGATTACTGTAGTATTCCCGAAGTTTTGCACGAAGACGACCTGCTTCTACTCTTACAATTGAATCTATTGCAGGATCAAAGGAATCATCCCGATCGAACACATCGATACCGATACTGTATTGTTTTAACCTGCTGCCTTCGCCAGCCAGGGTTTTTTCAACGATATATTTCAGAAAACGGCTTTGACGTTCGCTCTGAACAAATAAATCACTGTTAAGCATTCGTGCGAGGGACTCTCTAATTAGAGTAATTTCATCGGAATTCCAGCTTGCAACAGGCTTGACCATAGCTTCTTAATTATCAGGCAATAAAGTGCGAACGTTTAGGTCTGGTTCCTTCACGAAGCAGAGAACGGAGTTTATCCTGCAATTCTTTATCAAGAACCGTCACTCGGGTGTGCTGTCTTAAGTGCTCCAGCCATGAACTGACCATAAATACTTCAACCAGGCAATTTGCCTTCCCTGCCCGGCTGTACATTTCCCAGAAAAAAGCACCATCGCGTTTTCGAAGTTGTTTTAACTGGGAGCTGAGCCGGAGGAATTCTTTATGATTCTCATCATTTACGGTGTATTCAATGGTCACCATCACCGGACCGCTATCCGGTCTGATATCGTCAGCAAACTCAGGGGTTGGCCAATGCATTGAAGGTGTTAGATCAACGTGGTCGTCTTCGCCTATACGAATATTTCTTATCAGCAATAAACATAGTGCGAGACCAACAGCTGTAATTGTGCAGGTCATCGGGATACCTAACTGGTCAGCCAGTTTGCCCCAAAGAGCACTACCTAAAGACATACTACCCATCGTCGTTAACATGACCAGTGCCAGACCTCGAGCTCGCACCCAATCCGGTACGGCTAATTGTCCAGCAACGACAATTGTAGAAAACAACGCCAACCATGAGCCTCCACTTAAAAAAAGCGCGATAAAGAGCACATAGGTTTCAGTCGAGTTTCCAAATCCGTACAACGTGAGGGCATAAATCAAACCTCCGACAGTGACGATAGAGTTTCTTGAGTATTTTCTATTTACCCACCCCATAAGCTGACTGGCGACAATTGCACCAATTCCTATTATCGCTATTAACCCCCCGTATAATGTTGGTCCACCCTGCAGTACTTTCACTGCAATAACCGGTAACAAAGCCCATATCGCACTACCAAAAAAGAAGAACACCAGACCTTTAACAAGCACTGCTTGCAACATTGGTGCATTTTGAGCATAACGCAGACCTGCCCGCATACCTTCCATAAATCGTTCAACAGGCAAAGAGGCTGAATCTGCATCAATATTTCTTGGCCAACAATAAACCGCATACATGATGGCAAGGAAAGTAAGCGCATTAAGCAAGAAGACATATGCAGGACCGGCGGACATAACCAGCAAGCCTGCGAGTACGGGACCAACAGAGCGGGACACGTTCAAACTCATTGAGTTTAATGTAATAGCTTTTCGTAATTCTTCACGTGGCACCAGGCCAGGAACAGAAGCGCTTAATGCAGGGCGCATCATTGCGTTTCCTACACCAAGTGAGAAAGTAAGAATCAGCAAGATCCATGGAGTTGTATAATCGGTAAGAGTTAATATTCCTAACAGGGCTGCCGACAACATCATCCAGATGAAGGTGAAAAGTAAAAAAGTGCGTCGATCAACAATGTCAGCAAGAGTGCCTGCGGGTAAAGCCAATAAGAAAAATGGCAAAGTCGTTGCTGTTTGAACCAGAGCCACCATAAATGATGAGTCCGTCATTGTTGCCATTAACCAGCCTACCCCCATGTCGTGCATCCATGTGCCGGTATTGGAAATAGTTACTGCTATCCATATTGTCCTGAATGCAGGATAGCCAAGTGGGCTCCACATTGAGGTCCGGGTGATTTCTTGCTGAGTATTTGACATGGGCTAGTATATTAACACTTACTGAAAGCGGGGCCCTGTCATGTTTTTGAGCAGGTTTCCTGCAAAAGACTATTGGGTATTTTCCCTGGAGCCGTGTTATATCGTGATTTGGTTCGAGCGAGCCAAATTTAAATATTGCTACAATAAAAAATCATAAGGCATTGATATATTCTGCGACTTCATTCATTAAGGAATCAATTTTCGGCGTTTCAGAGTCAATTGTTTCCCATTCCGTTTTCTTACCTGCCGTCTCAAGTGCCTGGCATAAGTCCGCTAAATCATTGGCACCAATGCTACGGGCTGAGGATTTCAATTTATGAGCTGCCTGCTGAACCGCTTCAGCAGAACGAGCTTCCCAACCATCTTTTATCTCTATGATAATGTCACGTGAGGGTTTAACAAACTCAACGAGAATTTCCCTGAAGGTTTCTTGATCGTCGCCAAACATACTTTTTAAAGCACTTTCGTCTATCGGTGAATCATCGGCTTCAGCAATTGCCGCCGTGTTTAACAATATCTCACCGGTAATCGGGTCTATATCCTGTATGGGTTTGGGCATCCAGCGCCGAAGCTTTTCTCGTAGTTCTTTCATGTCGATTGGTTTCGACATGTAGTCATCCATTCCCGCAGCGAGACAACGCTCTGCTTCACCCTGAAGTGCATTAGCCGTAATAGCAACAATAGGCACTCTTTTGTCAGAGCCTTCTTCATCTTTGCGGATAGCACCGGTCAATTCAAAGCCGTCCATGTTTGGCATATGGCAGTCAGTCAAAAGAATCGCATACTCGCCTTGACGCCACGCTTCCAGAGCAAGTTTTCCGTCATCAGCCATTTCGCAGGCATAACCGAGAAGGTTTAATTGCCGACCTACTACATCACGATTTGTCGGATTATCTTCTGCAACCAGAATAAGAGTGCCAAGCTGTTTCGCGACATCCACGGTAGGAGCTTTACCCGCAGCTTTTAAATCTTCCACCTCTTCTTCGTAGTGGACTTCCGGGCTGGCCCTGCCCGCAGCGATTGCTACTGCGGATAAAAACGCAGCACGTCGTAATGGATTAACGTCAATACAGACACTCTCTGGTGAGTCCAGTCGTGCCATACGACGTTTACCTGTCAGTAAAGACACAAACCTGGAATTTTTAATATTCTTATCCTTAGCGGCCTGGTCTCGCAGGGGAAATTGTACTTCCCTTGGCCATTGTGGTCCCAGCACTACTATATCAAACGGATTTCCTGCCTCAGCAGCGGTACGGCATGTATCAAGACAATTATTAATATCATCAATTGAAGCAGTATCAGCGTGCCAATATTCAAGATAGCTTTGTAAAATTGACTGTTCAGTAGCGTCATCAACAACAATCAATATATTAAGTCCTTTTAGATCCGATACATTACTGTGTTCCAGTACCTTGTCACACTTTTGAAATGGAATAGTTACACTAAACCTGGACCCTTCTCCAAGTTTACTTTCAACAGCTATTTCACCTCCCATCATATCAGTGAGTCGTTGACAGATAGATAAACCTAAACCTGTGCCGCCGTACTTACGAGTGGTGGATGTTTCAGCCTGTGAAAATGCTTCAAATAATTTTTCCTGAGCTAATTCCGAAATACCTATGCCATTATCAATAACACTAAAACGAATTAATAATTGTTCAGTATTATCACCTGTTATTTCCTCAACCTTTATTACAACGTTTCCTTCTTCAGTGAATTTAACTGCATTACCACCCAGGTTGATCAAAACCTGACGGATTCTTACTGAATCACCCGAGACGAATTGCGGCAAGCATGGATCAATATAGGTAACGAGACGTACTCCTTTTCGATCAGCATTTGTTGCCATGGTTTGCGCGGAACCCTCAACCACTTCCGTGATTGACATGGGGACGGACTCAATATCAAGTTTACCAGCCTCTATTTTAGAGAAATCCAGAATGTCATTAATTATTGTTAATAAGGACTGTCCTGAGTCAGAAATCGTCTGCAACATCTGCGTCTGTTCCTTATTCATTTCTGTCTGACGTAGTAAATCAACCATGCCGATAACACCATTCA
>JABHFC010000431.1 GCA_018676275.1 Gammaproteobacteria bacterium
CGAAACACATCACAGCACGATTTGTCATGCCAACACATCAGGGAATACAATAGTCAATTGAACACAAACTCTAACTTTAACATTGGTCTCGTTATTGGGGGCAGGTCATCTTCTATGGTGATGGTTATTTTCATGGGGATGATTATAACTTAATTGAAAGGTAATTATTGTGACAGGCTGGAGTTAAGCGGTTGCAGTCATTCAAGCAAAACCAGTTAAACTTAGATTAATTGTCAAAAGCAGACTTTTAACTGTTGCCATATATCAGAATTATTTGGACAGGTTACGACTTACTTTCATTATTTATCTGACTAAGTATTTCATCAAAGGGTTGTGGTTTATGGATACCATAGCCTTGGGCATAGTTGACGCCTATTTCTCGTAACATTCCCTTGATTTCATCGTTCTCCACAAACTCAGCAATGGTTTGCATGCCCATCACATGACCTATCTCATTGATGAAATATTAGCGATGGTGCTTGCCAGTTTATTTCGGCTAACCCGCTTCTTTAAAACTACTTTGCTTCTAGCATCAATACCATGCAGTTGAAATACGTTCTTTGCTATATCGATACCCAATGTACTAATATTCAAGATAGAACTACCGTTCGTTATTCAATTAATTGAATTTGAATAATAAGCTGGCAACATAATATTGCCAGACTAGTAGGTGGGATGGTTCATTACATTAATACCATGATTTTTGCCATGCTCAGCTCATCTTCTACCAGCAGGACAAGCTGTTTATCTTTTTTACCCATAATGATTTCTTATTAATAATTTTTACGTATTACCAAGTTCTTTTTCAATTGATTCAATGATGTCATCAATACTTACCGGCTTGGCGATAAATGATCGACCGGAAATTTTCCCATCGCTTGTCTCTGCTTCCTGTTTAGAGATTAGAGCAGTCAGAAATATTATTTTTATATCTTTTAATTTTTTATCTTCGAGTAATTTTTCAGCAACTTCACTCCCAATCATATCGGGCATCATAATATCCAGTAAAATCAAATTAGGCTTAAACTCATGTGCGGCAGCTAAGGTATTAGACCCCTCATTTTCCGTCCTGACTTCAAATTGACCAGTTTCTTCAAGATTTAATTTCAGCATTCGAGTTAGGCTTTCTTCATCATCGACAACAAGTATTTTTATTTTAGACATGATTTGACACCTCAAATAGCTTTAAAAATGATTGATACAATAACACCACCTTCTTTGTGGTTTTTGATATCAATATATGCATTGTGTAATCTAACAATATTCTCAGTCACAGTTAAACCCAAACCTGTACCAACACCTGCTTTTTTAGTCGTAAAAAATGGTTCAAAAATCTTGTTTTCATCCTCTGATTTTATACCCGGGCCGGTATCTTGAATTTCAATTACAACCACATTTTTAGTTAATCTAAATTGTCCTGAGGTACTCATATCATGTTTTTTTAATTCATTTTTTAATACACCTGCATATGACCTAACTAAAAGAGTTCCCTTAGCGCCCATAGCAAGTATCGCATTCATATATACATTAATAAACACCTGCTGAAGTTTATTCCGATCTGCTTCAATTAGCGAGATATTTTTATCCAGCTTCTTCACAACATTAATATTATATTTTGTTAGTTCATGTTTAACTAATAATAATGACTCTTCAATAATTTGGTTTGGTTCTTGTTTTTCAAGTTTAAGCTGTTTTGATGCTGAAAAATCAACTAGTTCTTTTATTACAGAATCTGCCCTATGTACGGCATTGTCCATGTCCTGAATAACCCCATCAATACCTTCATCCTTTTGTAAGGTTTTTTGCAAATAATTTATGCCTAACTGGATAACTGCTAATGGGTTCTTTACTTCATGAGCAATTCCGGCAGAAAGTGTACCTATGGTTTCCATTTTTTCAGCCTGAAACAATTGAAGTTGGATCTCTCTTAATTCACTGGTTCGCTTTGTTAAAAGCTCTTCAGTCCTTTCTTGTTCAATCTTCAGTTCTTTTTGTGTATTAATCAGCTCTATATTCATCTTTTTTGCAGTTTTTATAGCGCGCTCTCGACCTGTCATCAGAAGCCAAGCAATTAATGCGAAAGTGAAACTGGCAATAGAGCCCACCACTACAACCAGAAATGGTTTATCAGTATCAAAACGCAATTCAAACAAGGGCGAAGGGCGAATACGGATTGTCCAGACATGATCTACGACATTAATACGATAAACTGTGTGCCCATTATTATTTAACGGTTCTCCCAACGATAACGATGTCTCAGAATCAAACATTAGCGTTTCGTCTAATATGGTGTCACCGTCATATATCTCAATATCTAGATCGTCAGCTTGCTCCCCATGCACGCCATGCATAAAGTCGTTCATTCGAAAAACTGAATACACCCAGCCGATGATATTTTCCTGACGATCAGAAAGTAAAGTGTGTGGCTTGCCTCTTTCATAGATCGGTTTGTACATCAAAAATCCAGCCTGCTCATCCGTTCCGGATTCCTGAACCAATCTAACTTTTCCGGACAGTGACATATTGTCATTATCAATAGCCCTTTGCATGGCGACATGACGCACTGGTTCAGAAAACATATCATATCCGAACGCCCGTAAATTGCGGTCTGAGAACGGTTCAAGATAGATGATTGATGAGTATGTATCACGTTCGCCTTCAGGATAGACTGAGTAAGCTGGGAACCCTTCACTACGTATTGTGTCTATATGGCTCTTTTTTGCTTCAGGTCGAATGAGAATAGAATACCCTACGCCCTGTATGCCGGGAAAATGATCTGCTAGGCGAAGCGAAGAGATGTAGCGCTTGAATCCATCTCGCGTGACACTCTCTGATGCATTAAACATCCCTCCAGTACCGCGGAGAACTCCTTCATAGGCTACTATTCGATTTTCAATGAGATGGATTGCCTCTCTCACTCGAAAATTGAAATAAGCTTGGATTTTATCCTCAGTAGCAACCTGAGCATAATAAAATGACGTATAGGTAACTATCAAACTGGTGACTAGCACTAGCAACGATACAGTCCAATGCTTTGTAAAACTTTTGCTGAACATACGCAACCCTTATGAGATTCTTACGTTAATCTGATCGCATTCTACCTCAAAAGGAGGAGGTAATGAATAATTATGAATTGCAACTATGGGTATAAATTAAAAACTGAAATCCTGAAATCCTGAAATCCTGAAATCCTGAAATCCTGAAATCCTGGTTCGGTGGCTGTTAATCACTAGGTCGGCAGTTCGAGCCTGTCCCGGGGAGCCATATCAAATGAAAAGCCTGCATGTATATGTGGGCTTTTTTTGTGGATGTTATTTTTGCAATCTGGTGTTAAGCGAGAACAACATATAGTTATTTAGTTCGTTATGAATACGATACTCGTGCTGTAAATTTGTAACCAACTCCACGCATTGTTTTAATCAACGATGGCTGTCGTGGATCTTGTTCTATTTTTTTACGGAGTTTGCCAATTAATACATCAACACTTCTATCACTCGGCATCCAGTCACGTCCGGTAATATGATCCATGATCTGATCGCGGCTCAATACCCGGTTTACACTCTTAACAAGAGTTGAAAGCAATTGGAATTCATAACTGGTTAAAACAACCTCTTCACCTGTCGTAGATTTTAACTCATGCGCCGTCAAGTCTAGTATCCAATCAGAAAATTTAGCGACTGATTTATCAGAATTATCTGTAGAGTCTGAAGCAGACATGACCCGACGTAAGACACTACGAACTCGAGCCAGTAACTCCCGTTCTTCCACGGGTTTCATTAAATAGTCATCAGCACCGCCTTCGAGACCAACGATTTCGTCCACTTTGTCGCCCGAGCCAGTGACAATGATAATGCCAACATCAGAGTCCTGCCGAAGTTTTCTCGCCAGTTCAAGTCCATGTTCACCTGGCATTTGCAAATCGAGAATAATAAGATTAGGTTCATATGACTGCATGCAGGAATGCATCTCTTCTCCATTAGTCGCTGTTTTTACTTGATAACCAGCGGACGTCAGGTAGCGATCAAGGATCTTGCAGATCCTGATATCATCATCGACGACTAAGATATTTGCATCAGAACTCATCGCTAGGTTATATCCTCTCAAAGCACATATTTGATCACCTTCTAAAACCTGAAAGAGTATTATTAAATAAACTTACTATTTATACTAATATATAGTATATAAATGTAAGGACAGTTACAAAAGATTACATAATATTATCATAGCTTAACTTTTCATCTATATTATCGGGACATGAAAATGCAATTGAGTATTGTGAATAAGTATACGCTTTCAGGGATCGCCCTCGGGCTTGCTTTCCCCTTGGTGGCATGGTCATTGGAAATATTTTTATCCGGTTTAACGCTGTCGCCTGCTACCTTAGTACTCATTCATCAAAATAACTCGATACATTATATTGTAAATACAGCCCCCGTTGTTTTGGGAGCCGTTTTTTACTTCCTAGGACGGGCTAATCAACGCACTCTCAATCGAAATGATTTTTCCTCTCTTATACAGTTGAGTCTTGTGAAAAAAGAACAAAAAAGACTTTCTGATTTAATTCGCTTAAGGGTTGCAACAAACAAAATACAAAAGGTCAGCGAAAATATCGAAAATGTACAAAAAATTGAGACTATTGAAAAAAACATATTAAAAATCGTTTCACACGCGCTTAAGGTAGAAAGGGTCAGCATCTGGTATTACAAAGATGATAAAAACAGTATTGTTGCAAAAGTACTTTATAAACAAAATTCAGTCGCTAAATATGAAGACATTTATGAAAGTGGCATGACCTTTTCATATAAAGATTATCCTGATTATTTTTCTGCCCTCACCAAAGAAACCACTATCGTCGCCGATGACGCAATCTCAGATATACGCACCAGAGAATTCAAAGACAACTACTTAAAACCACTCGGTATTAGTTCAAAGCTAGATGTGGCAATCAGATTGCATAACAAAAGTATCGGTATAATTTGTCTTGAGCATACGGGTGAGATGCGTCAATGGGACTTATATGAACAAGATTTTGCAACCTCAGCATCATCTTCTCTGGCTCTCATTTTAGAAACATATGAACGAGTCAAGAGTGAAACTCGATTAAATACGATATTGTCTACAATGGTAGACGGACTCATAACTATGGATGACATGGGAACTGTTGAGTCATTTAACCCTTCATCTGAAACCATATTTGGTTACTCGGCAAAAGAAGTCATTGGGCAAAATATTAAAATGTTAATACCTCCCCATTTTTCGGATAATCATGACCAATATCTTAAAAATTATAGAGATACAGGCGAAATAAAAATACTTGGAAAAACAGGGAGAGAGGTTGAAGGTAAAAAGAAATGCGGAATGGTTTTTCCTCTTGCTGTCAGTATCAGTGAAATGCACATTGGTGGAGTACGCAAATTCAGCAGTGTAATACGAGATATTACCGAGGTGAAGTTAGCACAGGCGGAGACCAAACGAATCGCGGACGAATTGACACAGTTGGTCGATACGGCGAATGCGCCGATTTTCGGTATTGATTCAAGCGGGTTTGTTAATGAATGGAACCAGATGGCCGCCCAGATAACCGGTTATGAGAAAGCTGAAGTGCTCGGAAAGGACCTGGTGGCAGAATTTATTACGGACGAACACAAAGAGCCGGTGAAAGAGGTCCTCGATAATGCCCTGCGCGGAGAAGATACCGCGAACTATGAGTTTCCCTTGTTCACCAAAGACGAACGACGTCTTGATGTGTTATTGAATGCCACCACGCGTCGTGATGTGGACGGTAACATCATTGGGGTTATCGGTGTGGGTCAGGATATTACTGCACTACGAGATAAAGAGAGTGCGTTGTATCAATCCCAAAAAATGGAAGCAGTTGGACAGTTAACCGGGGGAATTGCCCATGATTTTAATAATCTACTTAGTGTCATCAGTGGTAATTTACGTTTCTTGAAACAGGACATTGGTGAGACTAGTAATGATATTAATGAGTTATTCGAAGATGCGATGTCGGCTGCAGATGACGGTGCAGAATTAACGCAACGCTTACTTTCTTTTTCTCGTAACCGAGCTTTAGAACCGGAGCTTAATAATGTAAATGAAACTATGGAAAAGCTTGTCCGCTTTCTGTCACGAACATTAGTAGATAATATTGAACTGATTGTTGATCTACCTAACGATGTTTTATTCATCAAGGTCGACCGTTTTCAACTTGAAAACGCCTTGCTTAATCTGACCATCAATGCCCGCGATGCAATGCCAGAAGGAGGGACGATCACTATCAATGCAATACAATATCATCATAGTGATAATGATAATAGTGATAGGTTCATCCTTGCTGAGGGTGACTACATTAATATAAATGTTACCGATACAGGATCAGGCATCAACTCAGAAGATTTAGAACATGTGTATGAACCTTTTTTTACCACCAAAGATATTGGTAAAGGCACTGGCCTTGGTCTCAGTATGGTCCATGGTTTTCTCCAACAATCTCAAGGTAATTGTAATATTAGTAGTCATCTGGGCGAAGGAACTACTGTATCAATGTATTTTCCTGAAGTAGCAGAAATTAAGGTAATCGAAAAAGCTAATGAAAACGAAGCTTTATCACTACGCGGTTCTGAAGTGATACTCGTCGTCGAAGATGAATCTCGGGTAAGACGAGTGACCTTACGTGATCTGAAGAAGTTAGGATACAAAACACTAGAAGCAGAAAATGCCGATATGGCTATATCGATTATTGAAACCGGTGAACATATCGACCTGCTGTTCAGTGATGTACTTATGCCGGGGAATATAGATGGGCAGATGCTGGGCGTATGGACGGAAGAAAATCATCCGAAGATAAAGGTAGTATTGACTTCTGGCTTTAGTAAGGGGAAAACAGATGCGGCTAAAGATAAGGAGCACCCTTTTCCCTTGATAAGAAAACCTTACAGTATAGACAATCTTGCGAAGCAAATAAGAACTACACTCTTAAAATAAACAATAAAACTGAGGATTGATAATGTCTAAAAACCGTGTACTTATTATTGATGATGATCAAAGGATATGTCGACTTATCAAACGCGTGGCAGATAAACTTGGAGTAGAATCTTTTGCAACAGAAAATCCAGAACTTTTTGATTCCGCTTATCTAGAATATGAACCGAATGTCATCTTGATGGATTTGCAAATGCCCAAACTTGATGGTGTTGAACTGATGCGTAAACTGGCTGAACATAAATCCAAATCAGCTATTATATTGACTAGTGGCATGGATAAAAGTGTGCTTGAGACGACAGAAGAACTCGGAAAATCACTTGGGCTGAATATGGCAGGTTTTTTAATCAAGCCCATAGATATTGATGTCGTTAAAAAAATATTGGGACAACAGTTTGAGTCTGTAAAAGAACGAGCCTCTCAATCTTTGAAGTTAACTGAAGATGAATTACATCAGGCAATTGAAAAGAATGAACTCGTTGTTTATTACCAACCACAAATTCAACTTGAATCAGGAAAGGTCATTGGTGCCGAGGCGCTGGTACGATGGCAACACCCTGAGCATGGTCTGTTGTTTCCTGACAGTTTCATTCCACTTGCTGAAAACAACAAGGATCTGATTGGTCCGTTAACCTACACGGTTTTAGAAACGGCATTACAAGACGATATGATGTGTAGGCAACATGGGATTGAAATAAATCTC
>JABHFC010000432.1 GCA_018676275.1 Gammaproteobacteria bacterium
CGCCGGATAAGGATTCAGAATTCGGTATAGTTGTACTTGAAGATGATTCCTGTGGATTGTATTACGCCTGGATGGGCGAGGCGCAAACCGGCATGAATGAACGTTATGCCGACATAAAATTTTCAGGTATGAACCCATTAGATTTGATGCAGTATTTTAAAAGTGAACATGAAGCTGATCGCTCACTTGGCCTCGCTGCAATTAATGCTATTAGTCAGAGTGTTTTTCGCCAGTCCAACTATCATCTCGATACAGCCTCTAATTCCATGGGCGAACTTGATTTTAAAGAAAATGATCATGTTGGCATGATTGGATTCTTTCCTTCACTAGTCCGTCGTCTGCGTGAGCAGAATATTCGTGTAAGCGTAATTGAAAAAAAATCACATCTTGTTCAAAGTGATGAGCTGGTAAATGTGACATTGGATGCCAGCGAATTATTGACATGCAACAAGATTTTGTCGACTGCCTCTACACTGCTGAATGATTCCATCGATGAAATACTTGAATACACAAGGTCCGCAGAAGTTGTGGTGGTCGTTGGACCAACCGCCGGTTTTTTCCCGGATCCATTGTTCGATCGAGGTGTAAGTGCAGTAGGTGGTTCAATGATAGTAGATGTTGATTTAGCGATATCGAGACTGAGTAGCGAGCAGGGTCTGGGCGATGCGGCAAGAAAATATGTAATAAAGAAAAAAAATTATCCAGGGGCATCTAATTTCTTTTCACAATGATTTGGCCAGCGGGATTTCAAGGCCTGCAGTCTGGTTTGTCGCTTTCAATAAGATATGGTCTCAATTCCATAAGAAAATTACTGTTATAGATGCTAAATTATACTGTCGCAGTTCAGGGATAAATTATTTCTATTTGTGACTATATATGACGATTATCTAAGTATTTCAATATTAAAGGGGGGAGATAAAAATGGCTGAAGAAGATAGACATGCGGGGAATGTAATTTTGTTACGGATCGCCTGTGTGAGTTTGTTAATCGCACTTGTGCTTGCCTGGTGCCTGGTAGGAACACATGCTATGAAATTGCCTGCGGCGCTTGAATTGTTCAAGGACCCGGACAAATTGTTATCAGCGCATCTGGACTTCCTGATGATGACCATGCTGTTATTAGGCTTTTATGCGGCCAAAGTACCTTTGGCAATATATGTTCGTATACCTATGGCAATCGGTTCTATTACCAATCCAACAGCCTTTCTGATTGAATCTATCTGTCCTGGATCTGAAAGCCCGATTATTGGTATGTTTATTATGACTTCGATTACGTTGACGACCTTTGGTTATGGAATGGCAGCAATAAAGGTTTTTCGTTCGAGTCTTAAATAGTGTTTTAAGCAAAGGTAGACTATTTTTCAAAAAGAAAAATAGTCTGCCTGGCTTTCTAATTACATCAGTAATATCAAATTTCGCAGGCTAAGAGCATTGTAAAATGCCGATATCATTCAGAAACTCTGAAAGTCAATATGGTCTGGGTGCTCGTCTATTACACTGGAGCAGTGTTGCGTTACTGGTGACACTTATTCTGACAGCGGCCGAGTTTGAAGATCTGGATGCAAGCCCGGATAAATTAGAGTTGATACGTCAACACGCATCTTATGGACTCATTTTTCTGTTTTTAATGTCCTTGCGATTATTCTGGCGATGTACAAATCAGAATCCGGTACATTCGTATAATATAAAAAGCTGGCAAAAATTCGGCGCGCATTTTCTACACTGGGGAATTTACCTGATAGTCATTACGCAAAGTTTGACGGGTTTGTGTAACCTGGTTTTTGCAGGATCGGAAATACCTTTTTTTAAATTAGTAGAAATACCAGCATTGACAGGAAAACATGATGAGCTGCACGGTTTTTTTTCTTCCATCCATTATGTTATTTCAATAGTTATCTATCCGCTGTTTTTTATTCATATCAGTGCCGCGATATATCACCAGTTGTTTGGTGTTTTGGATGATTAGCTAATACGCCAGCTTTAATCGGGTTTGTAATAGATTTCGATTATATCCAGTTCAAGATCACCTGCAGGACGATTCCATAATATTGATTCGTTGATTTTTCCCTGCATTAGCATTTTTCCAAGAGGCGAGGTCCAGCTTATTTTGCCTGCGTCAATGTCGGTTTCGTCTTCACCTACTATGGTGAATTCGTATTTATTTCCAGATTCATCTTCCATATCAACCGATGTGCCAAACAGGACACGATCATAGGGAGGAGGGCTTTTTTCCACAATAATCGCGCGATGTAATCTTTCCTGAAAATATTTTATATCTCTGTCAATTCGTAGCAACTCACCCTTTTTCCCCAGGTGTTCACTTTCATTGTTCAAAGTATTGTGCTTTTTCTGGAGCTGGCCCAATTTTTCGCGCAGATGTTTCTCTCCTGCAGGAGTTATGTAATTCGGTTCATCGCTGTGAATACGCTCAGGTAGATCCTCAGCAACATCATCACCATCGGGTTCTTTTACGAAAGCTCTGCTAATCGAAATGCTCCTTTTGCGCCTTGTTCACTAAGTATAGCAATAGATTAAGTGAATGAATTGACTTGCCTGTTTTTTCAGAATAATCAATTTGATACTGATAAAGTTGCTATCATACGCGCGCCTGAAAAGTATCAGTTTATGGACTTCCTATTACAAAACCGATTGATTGTCACATATGCCAAATTACGTAATGAACGCCAAACAGTGGGGATTGTTGCTTTTCATATCCTTTACCTGGGGCTTATCCTTTTTCTTTATCGAGATTATCCTGCGTGAGATCGGTCCCTTTACGCTTGTGTTTTATCGTATCAGCATTGCGGCTCTTATCGCTGTCGTATGGCTTTATTTCAGTGGTAAGCGTTTGCCTTTCGACAGACATTCATGGAGCAAGTTTTTTGTACTCGGCGCAATAAATAACCTAATCCCGTTCAGTTTTATATCCTGGGGACAGGTTTATATCAGCAGTAGCCTGGCTTCCATTCTTAATGCAACCACACCACTGTTCGCCGCTGTACTGGCACATTTCCTCACCAGTGATGAGCATTTAACCGGGCATCGTATTGTTGGTATTTTACTCGGTATAATTGGTGTTTGTTTACTGGTTGGTCCAGAAGCATTGTATGGCATGTCTTCAAATGTTCTGGGTCAATGCGCTATTCTGGCGGCTGCAATTTCCTATGCCTGTGGTGGAATATATACCCGGCAACTTAAGGATATGCCTGTTCTGGTGGCCATGACCGGCACCTTAATTGCTGCATCTATACTGACTTTACCGCTGGTATTGATTTATGAGTATCCTCTAAGAACTACTCTGCACTGGAATACGATTGGAGCTGTTCTGGGTATTTCAGTTTTCGGAACAGCCTTTGCCTATATGCTGTACTTTCACATTATCAGAACTGTGGGTGCGACAAATACTCTGCTGGTGACTTTCCTGGTACCTGTCACCGCATTGTTACTGGGTATGTTGGTTCTGAAAGAGTCTCTTAGTCAGCATGCGATTGTTGGCATGGCTGTTATATTCGCAGGACTGGTGGCTGTCGATGGTCGGCTTATCCGTAAGCTATTACGTTAGGTCATCTTTTAGTTTTTTTTTCATCTCGTCCAGCTCTCGATCTACCTTGTGCATATGATCCAGCATTGTATCCAATGCATTTTGTATGGGATCAGGCATATCTTTACTGGCGCCATAGGCATCGAAACCAATTTTTTTCGCCATTGCTTCTCTTTGTGCTTCTTTTCCATCTCCATCATCATCTTTACTGGCGACGATATGACCCGGAATACCGACCACTGTGGCGCCAGCCGGAACATCTTTAACGACGACAGCATTGGAACCCACACGAGCACAATTATTCAGCGTAATCGGACCGAGGATTTTCGCTCCCGCGCCAATTACCACGTCATTCTTTAAAGTCGGGTGACGCTTACCCTTGTTCCATGAAGTCCCACCGAGAGTGACTCCATGATAAATAGAGCAGTCATCACCTATTTCTGCTGTTTCACCAATTACAATTCCCATACCGTGGTCGATGAAAAAACGCTGACCTATACTTGCTCCGGGATGTATTTCAACGCCTGTTAAAAAACGAGCGAGATGAGCGGTCATACGCGCGATCAGGTATAGCTTCTTTTTCCAGAGCCAATGATTAAGACGATGAAACAGGATCGCGTGTAGACCGGGGCAGGTGATCAGAGTTTCAATACTCGTTCTCGCCGCCGGGTCACGATCAAATACGACCTGAATATCTTCTTTTATTGTCTTAAACATCTATTTCTGCATTCGTTCAGATTGGTGATTATCTGCTAAATCAAATTTTTAATTCGAGCATGCTGAGCCTGTAGTTTTTTCAGGGCTTCGTCTGTTTCAAGCAAACGCTCTCGTTCTTTGTTGACGACGGCCGCTGGTGCTTTATCAACGAATCCACTATTTGCGAGCTTATTTTCAATGCCATGTTTGGCATTCTCTAACTTATTAAGTTCCTTTTCCAGTTTTGCCAATTCTGCTTTGGGGTCAATCAGATCTGCGAGTGGCACAACTATTGTCATTTCACCTGCCAGCGCAATGACTGCATCATCCGGCTCTTCTTCAATCACGGTGATAGATTCAATTCTTGCCAGGCTAAACAGATAGTGCCTGTTAAGCTCCAGCCAACCCTGTTCCTGCTTATTACCGCCCTTAATTTGTACAGCTAATTTTTTTCCGGGAGCAATGTCACGTTCACTACGAATTCGACGTACGCTCAAAATGAAAGTCTTGACCCATTCTATTTCAAGCAGGGAATCTTTATCGATTTGCAATTCATCAAACTCAGGATAACTTTGCAACATTATCGTCGGTCCTTCGCGATTAATGACAGGAGCAACCCGCTGCCATAATTCTTCCGTAATAAATGGCATAAACGGATGCATCAGACGTAATAGTATTTCCAGGTTACTAACCAGTGTAAGTAAGGTGCCACGTTTAACTTGCTCGGAAGCTGAATCGTCGTTCAAGGTTGTTTTGGATAGCTCGAGGTACCAGTCACAATATTCATCCCAGGTATATTCATACATAGCCTGTGCAGCCAGATCAAAACGGTATGTACGCATTCCTTCGGTTGTTTTTTCGATGGCCTGTGCAAGACGAGTATTGATCCAGCGCTCCGCCAGACCCAGTTCTGTTTCGCCTTCGTTAATATTCATCGCCTGTTGTTCAACATTCATCATGACATAACGCGTAGCGTTCCAGAGCTTATTACAAAAATTGCGATTGCCGCCGATCCGACCTACATCAAAATTAATTCCGCGGCCCTGTGTTGCCAATGAAGCGAAAGTGAAACGCAATGCATCAGTTCCATAGGACTGAATACCTTCCGGAAAATGTTTACGGGTAGACTTTTCAATCTTTGGGGCCAGTTTCGGCTGCATAAGGCCAGTTGTACGTTTCTCGATAAGGGTATTCAGGTCAATTCCGTCGATCAGATCAATAGGATCAAGAATATTACCCTTTGATTTAGACATTTTCTGGCCTTCATTGTCACGCACGAGTCCATGTATATAAACTTCCTTAAAAGGCACATCGCCCATAAACTTGATACCCATCATAATCATGCGGGCAACCCAGAAAAATATGATATCGAAACCTGTTACAAGAACACTGGTGGGATAAAAGTTTTTCAACTCATCGGTCTTTTCCGGCCAGCCTAAAGTAGAAAAAGGCCAGAGCGAGGAAGAGAACCATGTGTCCAGTACATCCGGGTCCTGTTCCAGTTTGCAATCATCTGCCAGGCTATGCTTTGCCCGGATCTCCTCTTCATTACGACCAACATAAATATTACCGGCATCGTCATACCATGCCGGGATTCGATGACCCCACCAAAGTTGTCGGGAGATGCACCAGTCTTCAATATTACGCATCCATTCGAAATAGGTCTTTGACCAGTTTTCCGGTACAAACTTGATATCGCCATCTTCAACTGCCTTGATTGCAGGATCAGCAAGCGGTTGAATCTTTACATACCATTGATCCGTCAAATACGGTTCAACAACGGCATTGGAACGATCCCCGCGCGGCACCATAAGTTTGTGCGGCTCAATTTTTTCAAGCAGGTCCTTTGACTCAAGGTCAGCTACAATTTGTTTACGGGCGAGATATCGATCCATACCTCGATATGCTTCCGGACCATTTTCATTAACTTCAGCGTTGACTGTAAATATATTCAGCAGAGGTAAATCATGACGCTTACCTACAATGTAGTCATTAAAGTCATGAGCAGGAGTTATCTTTACGCAGCCAGTGCCAAACTCCGGGTCAACATATTCATCGGCAATGACAGGAATTTTTCTTCCACATAAAGGAAGCTCAACTTCTTTACCAATAAGATCCTGATAACGCTCATCATCGGGATGTACGGCTACAGCGGCATCACCTAACATGGTTTCCGGGCGAGTGGTAGCTACTACAAGAACGCCAAGGCCATCAACACGCGGATAACGCATATGCCACATATGTCCATCTTCTTCTTCCGAGATGACTTCCAGATCGGAAATAGCTGTGTGCAAAACCGGGTCCCAGTTGACCAGACGTTTACCACGGTAGATCAGATCTTCTTCATATAGCTGAATAAAAACTTCCATTACAGCTTCTGAAAGTCCTTCATCCATTGTAAAACGTTCTCTTGACCAGTCCATGGATGTACCAAGACGGCGTGATTGCCGGTTGATCATATTTCCGGAAGTTTCTTTCCAGTCCCAAACTGCCTCAACAAATTTTTCTCGTCCCAGATCATGTCTTGATAGATCTTTCGCTTCCAGTTGTCGTTCAACAACCATCTGCGTTGCAATACCTGCGTGATCTGCGCCGCATTGCCACAGCGTACTTTCACCCAGCATACGGTGATAACGGGTAAGGATATCCATTAGCGTTTGCTGGAAAGCATGACCCATATGCAGACTACCGGTTACATTGGGTGGTGGAAGCATTATGCAATAGCTTGTTTCGTCACTTTGAGGCGCAAAGTAACCTTGCTGCTCCCAGTTCTGATACCAGTCGCTTTCAATTTTTTGCGGCTCGTAGGTTTTTTCCATCATTATTGGTTATGTTATTAGTTATGATAGTAATTCTATTACGCAGGCAGCATTATGCCGCAGAGGCGTAGTGAATTAACAGAAAGAGATAAACAGACCCTAATTTATTATTCAGGATTCCTGTCTGTCGTCGTTATCTATATCGCCGGTAATCTTTTTATTAAAGCTGTCATCCAAATCAAGATTATCCTCGGCAATA
Organism: Gammaproteobacteria bacterium; assembly: GCA_018676275.1. Taxonomy (GTDB): domain Bacteria; phylum Pseudomonadota; class Gammaproteobacteria; order Eutrophobiales; family Eutrophobiaceae; genus WLWS01. Next base: position 7,256 of record JABHFC010000432.1, read on the forward strand.
TTGGCCTGAGTGCGTAGTTCTTCGACGATACTGTTTTTAAGATTGTCCTTAAGCAGGCGAACCAGCTGGTCCAGCTCACCAGAAAATTTTTGTTCCAGTTTTCCGGCGAGGTCTGTTATTTGTTCATCAATCAACTCTATATCATCAGCGTTTTCACTGTTGATAAAGTCTGCTTCTGTCACAAGTTCGTCCAGCACCGGGACTTTAATTTTGCTGGGTGTAGCATCGGATTCATCTTTTTCCAGCAATGACTCAAGCTCTTCGAGCTTCTCTCTCAATGCATCGTCGGGGTTATTCTGATCAGACGTCGGCATTTGCAGATCTTAAATCATTATTATGTAATTCGAAGCCAGCCTGTCGGTACTCTTTGTAACGTTCTCTGGCTTGCTGCCTGTAAGGCTCATTAGCTGGTACGATTTCAACTATACGATCGAAATTCCCGGCAAAATCCGGGATGTTCGTACTTAAATTTATCAGTACTTCATTACTTTTCGAGTTCATACCTTCCCAGCCTATAGTAACGGTATTAGCATCGGCATCATCAGCATCAATAAGGCTATGGGGCAAAAAGCTTATCTCATTGTGAGTCCATAAAAGATCGTCCAGCAGACCGGCTTCTTCCCGTGAACTTGCATGGATATACAACTGCAGGTTTTGCTTGCGAATTTTAGTGGCTATATCGCAGGTAAATCGCTCCCGGTTTCCCTGTTCAGACAGTATGTAGAAATCAACTCTGGGCATTTGTGCAAAATTATTCCGCGTGATCCAGTAAATACTGGGTCAAAAGCGAAACCGGTCTGCCGGTAGCACACTTGTTCTTACCACTGATCCAGGCAGTACCGGCAATATCGAGATGTGCCCAATGAAACTTTTTGGTGAATCGTGACAGGAAGCAGGCGGCTGTAATAGTGCCAGCCTCACGACCACCAATGTTAGCCATATCGGCAAAAGGGCTATCGATCTGTTGTTGGTATTCATCCCATAATGGTAGTTGCCAGGCTCGATCTCCAGCGGTCTCACCGGCATTCAACAGATCTTTCGCCAGGGGATTATGGTTACTCAGCAGCCCGGTTGCATGACTTCCCAGTGCCATTACACAGGCACCCGTTAACGTCGCGATATCAACAACAGCGGCAGGATTAAAACGTTCGCTGTAACTAAGTGCATCGCAAAGTATTAATCGTCCCTCTGCATCGGTATTTAGTACCTCAATGGTCTGTCCGGACATGCTGGTAAAAATATCGCCGGGTTTGGTTGCCGTACTGCTCGGCATATTTTCCACCGCTGGTACAACACCAACAACATTTACAGGCAGACCCATATCAGCTATTGCGGACATTGTGCCGAAAACAGAAGCTGCACCACACATGTCATATTTCATTTCATCCATGGCCGGGGATGGTTTGATGGAAATACCACCGGTATCAAATGTGACACCTTTACCAACAAGCACCACAGGTTTGCTGTCCTTTTTACCACCATAATATTCAAAGGTAATCAGCTTTGCTGGCTCAGCACTACCACGACTGACTGATAAAAGTGAATTCATCTCCAGCTTTTTCATTGCCGCTTCGTCCAGTACTTTCACCTTCAGAGTCTTGTAGGTTTTCGCCAGTTGTTGTGCCTGACTTGCCAGATAGCTGGGAGTACACACATTAGCCGGACGATTACCCAAATCACGAGCCAATTTAACTCCTTTGGATAAGGAGTTACCAATCTTCGCAGCCTTATCACCTGAAGGTAATTCCCGTCTTGAAGGGACAGTAAGCGTTATTTTCTTTAGTGTCTTTGTCGAGCGTTTGTTCTTGCTCTTGAATTCTTTGAACTCATAAAGTACGTGATTTGTGAATTCGACGGCACGGCTGATCTTCCAGTTATGATCGCGACCTTTTACATTCAGTTCAGACAGGTAACTAACAGCATCGTTGGCACCGGTGGTGTTAAGTTGTTTGATGCTATTTTCGATGATCTTGCGGTACTGGCGTTCGTCCAGATCCCGTTCCTTTCCACAACCTACCAACAATACTCTGTCGCAGAGCATCCCGGGTACATTATGCAGCAACAGAGACTGACCCAGTTTGCCTTCGATGTCTCCGCGTCGTATCAGGTTCGACAGGTATTTCTTACTGGCCGAATCGATAGCTTTTGCTGCTGTGGTAAGTTTACGAGGTTCGCATACACCGACTACGATGCATGCTGTCCGTTGTTTCTCAGGGCTACCGCTTTTAATGCTGAATTCCATATTATTCTGTAGTATGTGGTTGATTGGATTGCACCCGGGAATCAGTCGAACCCGGAGTGTTAATCGTTAATACTACCAAATGTATTCGGCTAAAGCTTGTTGCTTAACTAATCATCGGTATCGATAGAATATTTATGATCCTGGAGCGCTACATATATCGAGAAATCCTGGAGAAGCTTCTATGGATTCTCGGACTGCTACTCTTGATACTCGCCAGTAATCGCTTCGTAGGCTTTCTGGCGGATGCTGCCGATGGTGAGTTACCCGGCGAGCTGGTTCTGCAGATGTTGACGATGAAAATGCTCGCTACTCTGCCTAAATTATTACCTATATCCCTGTTTATTTCGGTAACCCTGGCCTTGTCCAGATTGGCTCAGGACAGAGAGCTGACTGTAATTTCAGTGTCGGGTCTGGCCATCAGCTTTCAAACCCTGACCGTCCTCAAATTTGCTTTTGTCTTTTCCCTGCTGGTTTTTGTATCCAGTTTTATTATTGGTCCCTGGGCGGTGAATGGAGTTAGTGGTTTGAAAGGGCAGGCAGAGCAAGAGTCCGATATTTCGGGTATTAGTGCAGGTCAGTTCAAGGAATTCAGTAAAGGCGATCGCATTGTTTATATAGAAAACATGTCTGAAGACTCTGAGCTTATGAAAAATGTTTTTTTACAGGTACGCCAACACAATGATCTTGGCGTACTTCGCTCTGATACAGCCAGGTACAGGTTTAGCGAGCGTACGGGGAGTCGTTACATAGCTTTTCAACATGGACGCCGATACGTCGGTAAACCCGGTAATCTGGATTATCAGATCACTGATTATCGAACCTATGCTGTATTGATTGAGCAGGATGATGAAACAAAATCTGTTGTTAAACTTGAAGCGGTACCCAGCCTGAAGTTGATTGGTTCGGATCTGCCACCTCACAAGGCTGAATTGCAATGGCGTATGTCCTATATTTTCGCGACCTTGTTGCTGCCAATATTGGCAGTGGCACTAAATGGATTGTCATTTCGTGAGACGCGTTATGTACCTCTGTTCATTGCGATCATGGTGTACTTTATTTATAGCAATTTGCTTGGTATATCCAAAACGCTGATTAAACGCGATGATTTGTCACCGTTAATAGGTATGTGGTGGGTGCATATATTACTGGTGATGGTAATCATCGCAGTTTTCAAATACCCCAGCTTTAGGTATTTACACAGCGGAAGTATCAGGCAAAAGTTCTTCTCGAGTGAGAAATAGTATAGACCTATGAAAATTATTCAGCGCTATTTTACGGTGACCCTGGTTGGTACCTCTTTACTCGCCCTGAGTGTACTGGTTGCGCTGTTTGCATTTTTTTCCTTGATCGATCAACTCGAGGAAACTGGTAAAGGCAGTTACGGCGTTGCCCAGGCTCTTACATATGTTTTGTTAACTATGCCGCGTCTTGCCTACGAGTTATTTCCCATTGCTGCCGTCATCGGTAGCATGGCATCACTGGGCATGATGGCGCAAAACAGCGAACTGGCAGTAATTCGTACTGCCGGGGTTTCCAAAATAAATTTGAGTCTGGTACTGGCTAAATCCGGCTTGGTATTGGTGATGATAGCTATTGTAATAGGAGAACTTCTTGCCCCCATCTGTGAAGAGAAGGCTCAGCACATGCGTTCAATGGCCTTAACTGAGCAGATTGCACTTAAAACCAAATATGGATTCTGGGCCCGTGACGGTAATAGCTACATTAATATTCGAAAGGTTCTGCCGTCAGGAAAGGTTGAACAGATATATATCTATGAGTTTGATGACAATGATGAGTTGCGCAGTAGTATTCATGCAGAAAAGGGAGAGTATGAAGATGGCAAGTGGTTACTCGAAAATATCCAACAATCTGTAATTAGCAAAGAGCTTGTCAAACGACAACATCATGAGCTGGCAAACTGGGACTCCTTGCTTGATTCTGAGATGGTTAATATGCTCATTGTTAAACCTGAGTACCTGACATTGTGGGGATTGATACATTACATTGATTTTCTCAATCAAAATGTGCAAGACGCACAACGTTATGAACAGGCATTATGGACAAAAATAATAAGACCACTTTCCATTCTGGCGATGATTGTGCTGGCTGTGCCATTGGTGAGAGGGACATCAAGGACAACTGCAATTGGTCAGCGTGTGTTTGTAGGTGCCCTGATCGGAATTATTTTCCATATTTGTAATCAAATGACAGGTCATATGGGGGTTGTCTATGACATTTCACCTGCTATAAGCGTAACAGTACCGACAATAGCTCTGGCGCTGATAACGCTTTTTCTGTTGAGAAACCATGCTCCCTGAATCGGGGTTTTCCTGAGCAGAGCAGCAACAAAGCAGTCATTTTTCTGTATTAGGGATAGATGATGAAAATCAAATCGAAAATACACTTTATTGCAATCCTGTTATTACAGTTAAGTTCTCATGCTGTTAGTAGTGAACCCATAGATGGTCATCGTTTTCTCCCTCCCGGACGTTTAGTCGATGTCGACGGTTTTCGACTGCATATTAATTGTATTGGAGAAGGCGAACCTACTGTTGTGTTTGATTCCGGGACAGGAGGGTTCTCACTGGAATGGGCGCGTATCCAGAATGCAGTATCAAAACATACTCGTGTTTGCACATATGATCGGGCCGGATACGGTTGGAGTGATATGGGCCCATTGCCACGCACAAGCAAACGTATAGTGAATGAACTTCATTCACTACTATTGAAAGCAATGATTCCCGGACCTTATATTTTGGCGGGTCATTCATTCGGTGGTTTTACTGCGCAATATTTTGCCAGGCTATATCCTGAAGAAACTGCCGCTCTGGTACTTATTGATTCTTCTCATCCGGAACAGGTGGATCGTTTGCCAAAAGCAAGCAGGGGTTCAACCAGGATATATCCTGCGAAAAGCAGAACATACAGTGTATCGAGAGTGGTATTACATGAACATTATCCGCAAGAGAATGGAATGCTTGCTTACAAATTAATGTCGTCATGGAAGTACAGGTTTACCTTGCAGCAAGAAATGTTGAGTTTGCCTCAAAGCGCAAAGGAGATACTCGCTCTTGAACCGCTACAAACTATGCCACTTGTAGTACTTACTCGCGGTAAACGTGTTTGGCCTAATAGTGGTTTTGGAAATAAGATGGAAAAAACATGGATGGAATTGCAGGATGAGTTGTCTCTTCTTAGTCTAGACGTTGTGCATCTGGTTGCAGAACGGAGCGGTCATTCGATTCATCTGGATCAACCGGGATTGGTAATATCAGCGCTGGACGTTTTACTAAACACTGAGAAGAGAAAGTAAAGGGCTACACATATACCTGAAGTGAAAAAGAAAAAGCCCCCGTCGTATTAAACGACGGAGGCTTATTTTAACTACTAATACAGTTGAAGCTTATCTGGCTTTTTCTATGTATAGAAAACCAACACCGGCTGATGCACCCAGGCCTTTATTAGTTTCCAGAGCAAGAGGCTGCAGACTCAGGCTTTGATCACCGACACCTACCAGAACTTTTGCACCAAGACCAACACCAACGGAAGCAGCTGCCTGTCCGCCTACATATTTACCCGCTAATGTATATGAACCCGGGGTTGAGTTAGAAGTAGCTGAGATGACGGCAAAAGCCATGTTTTCTTCAGACTTAAAACTCAGGTCAAGACCAAGAGCAATTCCTGCTTCACCCTGATAACGTTCGAGTGTGCCCTGATTGTTGAATGTGCAGCTGACATCGGCTGTTGAGCGAACCAGCAGGTTGACACGAGAACCTGAGATAACGCTACATTTCAAAACACCAATTTCCAGACCAGCCTTATCAGCGGCAAAAGCCGTGTTAAAGGACAGCGCAGATGCGATAGCAATAATCGCGGTAACAGATTTAAGTAAGTTGAGCTTTTTCATGGATATGTTCCTTCCTTCTTCTTCAGTTGTGATTTAACGGGTTAATAGATATCTGAACTATAATACAACGTTTGTATTTCTCAAGGGAATCATTCATTTACTGATAGGCAAAGCCAGCGACACCAATAATAACATCAGTTTCTAAAATTTCGTATTCAATACCAATATTGTTTGGCATGTTCGGCATTGCCGCTGGTGCTGGACCCATAAACAGGCCATCAACTATGGTGTTACAGCTTGGGTAACATGCACCACTCATATTTGTCGTATTCATCGCTGTCACGCTACCCAGAGTGTCATATAAAGTTTCGCCATCTATCATCAGGCTACCTGCCACTGAATACAGCACACTATTGTGATCGACATCCATGTTAATGAAAGCATCTGATGTAGAGAAATTGACCGAGATACCCCCGTTGATTGCACCGTTGCCGACGGTTGCACCACTAACAGATGTGGAATTTGTACCGGCGACAAAGCTATAGAGGGCAGAGCCAGTTGATGGTATGGGTCCAGGTGCATCGCCAAAAATGAAATGCCCATTTTTATCTTTGAAGTTTAAGTGGCCACTGCAAATATCAGGGTTAACAACCAGAATGCAGTTAGCGACCCCAGATAGAATGTC
>JABHFC010000433.1 GCA_018676275.1 Gammaproteobacteria bacterium
AAAATGGCACAGGAAAAATCCAGGCGCTCCTTAATATTGACTGAATAAGCAGTATTGGAAAGGGTGGCCCCCATTTGTTCTGCGATTGACATGAACAGGTTGTTGAAGACTTCGAGCATTACCGGATCCGCTACGGTTCCTGCAGCTTCCTGTTTTGGCCTCGGCCTGTAACGTTTCAGGATTAAATGATTATGGTCATTTAGATACGCCTGCCAACCGTCATCCAGTACAATTGTGCCAGTAGCTTCGCTAATAAGCGCCGGACCGATTAGCTTTTGTCCTGGTTGAATATCGTCACGACGATAAAGAGCGAGTTGCTGCCAGTCACCATTTACATACATACGGATCTGATCCCGCGCTTCGACTTTAATTTTACTGTCTGCAAGGGGGATTTCAGGATCGCTCACCGATTCGGTTACGCCTATGGTCTCAACAGATACTGCTTCAATCACAAGTGATCGTTGTTTCGCGATAAAACCAAATCGTTGGCGATGAGCCTGTTCAAACTCTTTTTGCATGGCGGCGGCAGAACTCAAACTAACCAGCAGGGAACTATCAGTGCCTTCGTATCGTAAATGTACCTTTTTTACAGTGTTTAAACTTTCTTCAGGAATATCCTGATGTAGAATTTCATCCCGGGTTTGCTGACGTAATTTTGAACAGCTCTGTTCTACATAAATTACATTTTCCTTATTTAGAGGTATTTCAATTTGCGTTTCGGCGATAGAACGCACATCGGCAAGACCCATTCCATAGGCAGACAACACTCCTGCCAGCGGATGCAGGAAGATCTGTTCAACACCCAAAGAATCGGCTACCAGGCAGGCATGCTGACCACCGGCGCCGCCAAAACAATTCAGCGTATATTCGGTAACATCATAACCACGTTGTACAGAAATCTTCTTGATTGCATTAGCCATGTTTTCAACAGCAATACGCAAAAAACCGATGGCCGCTTCTTCCACACTAATTTGCTTGCCCGTAGCAATGCTGATTTCGCTGGCTAAACCACGAAATTTTTCTTCTACGATTTCAAGATCAAGTGATTGATTTGCATTCGGACCAAACACTTTTGGAAAATGATCTGCTTGCAACCTGCCCAGAATTAGATTGCAGTCAGTTACGGTCAGCGGTCCGCCACGTCGATAACAGGCTGGACCGGGGTTGGCACCGGCGGATGCAGGACCAACCCTAAATCGTGCTCCATCAAAATGCAGGATGGAACCACCTCCGGCAGCAACGGTGTGAATGTGCATCATAGGCGCACGCATGCGCACTCCGGCTACCAGTGTTTCAAAAATGCGCTCATACTCACCGTTGTAGTGCGTGACATCGGTAGAAGTGCCACCCATATCAAAACCAATAAGTTTGCTATAGCCGCTGACAGCCGCTGTCTGTGTCATGCCCACGACGCCACCGGCCGGCCCGGAGAGAATGGCATCTTTTCCCTGAAACAATGCTGCGTCTGTCAGGCCTCCATTGGATTGCATAAACAAAAGACGAGTAGTAGATGATTCTGTAAGACCAAGTGCACTGGCAAACTGATCCACATAACGACGCAGAATGGGAGAAAGATAGGCATCAACAACAGTTGTGTCTCCACGTGAAACCAGTTTCATCAATGGGCTGACATCATGGCTAACAGATATTTGTGTAAAACCGATATCCTCAGCAATTTCTTGCAGACGATCTTCATGTTTATGGTAACGATAGGCATGCATAAGCGTAATGGCGATGGAGCGAATACCGGAGTCATATGCTGATTGCATTTCTTCTCGGGCAATGCCTTCGTTCAGGGCAACTAAAACATTACCCTTTGCATCGAATCGTTCTTCGACTTCAATAACGCGTTCATACAGTAATTCCGGCAGAATAATATGAAGGGAGAATAATTTTGGGCGATTCTGGTAGGCGATGCGTAAGGCATCAGCAAAACCCTTTGTGGTGACGAACAGGGTGCGCTCTCCCTTGCGTTCGAGTAAGGCATTTGTCGCCACTGTTGTGCCCATTTTGATGGCGTCAATTTGCTGATGAGGGATGGCTTCCTCAGGTTCAATATTAAGCAATGCCCGTATACCCTGCACAGCAGCATCCTGATAATGAGCAGGGTTTTCTGAGAGTAATTTATGCGAAACCAGTTCACCATCTGATCGTCGGCCAACGATATCTGTGAAAGTACCGCCACGGTCGATCCAGAACTGCCATTGTCCAGAGTTTTCACTCATTGATATTTTATTAATCCTTCCCGTATTTTTATAGAAGTGTGCCAGAAAGTTATGAGAATAAATATGCGAGGGCATATTGCCTTTAGCGCTCAAGTCATAAATACTGCATTGCAACCAAATTATGATAGCCCATATAGAAAATTTACCTACACTCGGTCTTGGTGCCAGCCTCAGTCTTTCAGCCCAGCCTGATCCGGTCAAGCTGGTACAAGCCAAAGGTGGCCCGAGCTTCGTTGAATACGCAGGACTGGCTGATGTAGACCAGGTTATTGACGAAGTGGAACGTGTCCGTAGTGCTGGTGTACCAGTTCTTTTTCATCCTGCATATATTAATTTCTGCGGCAGTTACGCAAACTCTGAGGCCTGGCTCTTAGCGACAGCCAAACATATCGAAACGGTGGATTCAGCCTGGTTTGCACAGGATTGTGCTTATTGTTTCTGGCAGGAGGGTCCCGGTTATTCCAGCCAATTGGGTTATTTCATTCCACCCATTTTTAATCGGGCTTCACTTGATAATGCAATAACGAGAGTGAAAGAAGTGCAGGCAATAATCTCAACGACCGTTGCCATAGAGCCACCGCCTGTTAGTTTTGTTGCCGGAACCATGCCGCTGTTTTCCTTTTTTGGTGAGCTTGCGCAAGAGACTGACTGTGCCATCTTGCTGGATATGGGTCATCTTGTTTCCTATGAAATGGCCAGCGGTAATCGAGTACGCGAGGCAATGGATGCTTTGCCCTGTGAACGAGTAGTAGAAGTTCACATTGCGGGTGGAAAATTAAAAAAAGGCGAGGCAGGTACTATTTATGTTGATGCACACGAGAGTTCTATTCTCGATGAAACCTGGGCGATGCTGGAAGACATGTTACCTGAGTTACCCAATGTAAAAGCTGTATGTTACGAATGCGAAGGTGTAGATGAGGATACAGTACTCTCGACACTTAAACGTTTGCGTAAATTGATAATTGATCTGAGTATAAATAAAGAACTTGTTGCAAAGCTGGAAGCATCTGCATGAGTTTCGAAGAACAGGAAAGAGCACTTTTCGATCTTTTATTTGATAGTGGTTTACGAGAAGAGTTTTGCGAGAATGCCGAAAACGCTCTCCATGCTTACGAACTAACAGAAGAAGAGAAAGCTGATTTCGCCGTAGTTCGTCCCGATGCATTACTGTTGGATGCAAAAATGCGACGTAATATTTTGCTGACGCATATATGCCGTGCCTACCCTGTTAGTTTCGCGATCGTATCATCACTTGATGGTGGTAAAACTATACTGAAAAAACTAATTGATACACAAATTATGCGAACGCCTTCGCTTGAGCGGGCGACGGCGTTTGGTTCACGGCTGAGAGAAGAACTGGCAAAAACCTCCTTTAATAATGCAAATGAACAAACACTAATTATGGCCATCGTTGAAGCAGAATTGGCTATGGCCTGGACTGCAGCGACTCTGAAGCGTGAAGTGCTGAATAGTGGTCAGTCACCGGATATTTCGTCACCTGTTACTGCAGACTGTATGAGCAAACCAGTCAAACTTGCAGCCTATGTTGGCGCGGCAATAATTCCTCTTTCCTATGTAGAACTCAAACGCAGCTTTTGTCAGGTAGCGGATTGTGATCTCTGGACGCATCTTAGCCAGTCACCGGTGACAAAATCATTACGAACTCTTACCTTGGCGAAAGAAGACCCGCGACTGCTGGTTATGCGCGCATGTATTAGTCATATGTCTGACTGTGAACCGACGGCGGAACATCAAACAGTTGAGCTCAGCGAAGGTTTTGCGCAGTTGTTCCAGCATGTAAATGGCACAGTCAGCGTAGAACAGATGT
>JABHFC010000434.1 GCA_018676275.1 Gammaproteobacteria bacterium
CATAGGCACCATAAACAAAATGAACAGCAAAACCGATACCATGATTAATTTTCAGTTTGCGCCCATAAGCAATAGTTGATGCAACTCGTCTTAGTACCTGCGCTAAACGTCCTGTATGAATTTTCGCTGGGCTTCGATTATCTTCAAAGTTCATATCTCGATAATCCATCTCCCGCGATTTACCCAGTAAACTCAAACGAAATTCAAGAGGATCTCTTTTTGCTGCATGAGCAACTTCGTCTACAAAACTTTGAGACGCAAATGCTGTAAAGGTAGGTAATGGTCCTCGCCACCAGCCCCTGCGTAAACCAAATTCCAATGATGTAAAGGAAGCTTCATAATTATCAATACAACCTGCAGGGAAAGCGTCGGGATCCAGACAACTGACCCACTCATTAACACCGAGGCCCTGTAATCCTGGTTCGCGGAAAAGTCTGTAAGTAGCCGCAACAGAATGCGTCCAGCTACTGACCTCATTATTTTCATCAATTGTCGCAGACATAGCATGCATACCTGCCGGACGATAAAGATCGTTCTGCAGATCATCTTCCCTGGTCCAGATCAGTTTGACAGGCTTGTTAATTGCCTGCGCGATGTAAACAGCTTCTGCCACATAGTCAGCGCCTATGCGGCGACCAAAACCTCCTCCCGAACGTGGTAATCTGATATCAATATTTGATTGTTTAATGCCGGTCAAAAGATGAATTACTTTTGAAGCGTTATCAGGCACCTGAATCGACGTTACAAGCAAAGCACTATCATTTCGTAACTCGATGTTTGCATGCATCGGTTCCATCGTGCAGTGAGCAAGAAAGGGAACAAAGTAACTGGACTCAATTTTTTTAGCTGCATTTTTTCGAGCCCTGTTTACATCACCATCACTTCTTACCCTTTTGATTTTCTTCTTTAGTGCTTCAGTAGCTCTTTTTTTCAATGCCTCGGTCGAATCATCAGCCCAGGGGCCAGCTTTCCATTTAATTTGTAACAGCTGTCGTCCTTTTAACGCAGACCATGTATCTTCAGCAATAACAGTAACTCCAGCTGCCAGATTCCTGCCCAGACCATCACTATGAGATTCTTGTGGACCTTCAAGCAGATCGTCCTGGTTTGGCGCCGGTATCTCATGTACAGCCAATACACCTGGAACACGCAATGTTTCGCTTGCATCATAATTAAGCAGCGCACCTTCGAAGTAAGGACAACGAGCAACTACTGCAAATACAGAATCGGGGATTTCAAAATCGCTTCCAAATTTCGTACTACCCGTAACTATGTCCTTGGCATCAGTCGTCGGAATCGGTAGTCCAATAATTTTGAATTGTTCTACAGGCTTTAAAGGAAGAGTTGTATCTGGCAATTCTATTTCCTTTGCTGATTGACTTAGTTCCGCATAGCCAAGTGCTCGACCATCAGGATGTACAACGGTCGCCTCATGAGTTTCCAATCTAGAACTATCTATAAGCCAATAATTAGCAGCAGCTTGAACAAACATGTGGCGTGCCTTCGCACCAATTTGTCGCAAGTCATTCCAGCCCCGTCTAATACTGGCACTGGCATCAGTATTTTGTTGACCATATTTATATACAAGGTCACTTCCGTCTGTGCTTTCACTCAAACCGAAAGAAAGCTGCTCGACCCTAACCATTGACCATGGCACATCAAACTCTTCTGCTATGAGCATTGGTAGTGAAGTAAGAACACCCTGCCCCATTTCACAACAGCGCGCACCTATTACTATTTCTCCGTCAGGTTCAACCCGAATAAAGTGATTAACTGAATCGCGCATCCATGCAGGTTCTGTAGCATTATTTTCAGCGCGGGATTCGGGTAAATAGGAAATGAGAACAAACCCACCGAGACTGGATGCGGAAACTTTTAAAAACTCTCTTCGACTTAGCGTGACAGTCACAGCTTCTCTTCTTTTATTATCTGAGCTGCGCGTAAGATGGCTTTACGTATTCTTGGGTAGGTGCCACATCGACATATGTTTGTTATTTCTGAAATATCCCTGTCGTCCGGATCTGCATTTCTGTTTAAGAGATCAACAGCAGCCATCAGTTGACCTGATTGACAATAACCACATTGGGAAACATCTTCTTCAATCCATGCCTGTTGTACCGCGTGTAATTCTTTTCCTTGTGCGAGACCTTCTATAGTTTTAATATTTTTTCCTTCAATATTCTTTAAAGGGATAACACAGGAGCGAACGGCGCGGCCATCAATATGTACTGTGCAGGCGCCACACTCAGCGATACCACAACCATATTTTGTTCCTGTTAATTTTACGTGATCACGGAGATACCAGAGCAAGGGCATATCAATATCGCCATCAAATGACATTGCCTTGTTATTTACGGTGAAGTGAATCGACATATATTAAACCTGGATTATTTTTTCAACATTAACAAATAATACACACTGAAATATCACCATGGTTTTCCCTCGTTATTCATTAATATTTAGGGCTGACACCCTATCCTCGTGTAATCGAAAATTTAAATGAAGTATCAAAGTTATATACTGTTAGCCATCAGCTCATTAGACATAATCAGGGGACTAATCATGAAACTTATATTCAGTATAGCTGCATTAATACTAATACCAGCAATCTCCTTAGCCGAAGCTCCGGTTACTGATGGACCACTCGGCTTTGTTTTATGGAATTCCGAGCTTATTCAAACCACCGCCGATAGACTTGAGAAAGAACTGGGTGATAAGCATATGGTCTATCAAACCATCGGCAATTACGAAGGTCATTCAATGTATCTTGTTCTACGAGGTAAAACAGGCACTTCTGAAGTACATGAAACAGAGTCTGATTTTTATATCAGTATGCGTGGTCACGCCACTTTCCTGATTGGAGGTGAGCTTACTGAAGCAGAAATGCGACCAAGAAAGCAACAGCGTGGCAAGTCTGTCAGCGGTGGAAAAAGTCACCCGATTGGTCCTGGCGATATTCTTCACGTGCCAGTTGCAGTTCCTCATCAGATTGTTATCGGTCCAGACGAACCATACATGTACATCCTGATTAAACTGGATGAAGAACCGATTACCCCGAAAAGAGCTTCTGCTTTATAAAAGTTTTTTCAGTTCTTTAAAAAAGGCCTGATTTTCTTTTTCTCGGCCATAGGAGACACGCAGGTAATTTGGCGCATTCCATGATTTGCCATTACCAACCAGTATCTTTCTGTCTTTTAATGACTGATGAAGACTACTTGTTCTGTCGCCCATTTTTATCAGAGTGAAAGGTGATGGTCCCGAAATTGTTTTCAGGCCAAGTTTTTTACATTGCTGTTGATAATAAGCCCTGGATTTTTGCACATAAGCTCGCGATCGTTTTGCGTGCTCTAAATCATTCAGCGCACCCTGAACCGCTCCAAAAGCAACTATGTTTGTACTGGCAGGGCCACAACCAAATTTCTTGATGTTTTTCAAAATGTCCGGATGAGCGACACCATAGCCACAACGCAGGCCAGCCATGCCATGTGCCTTTGAAAAAGTTCGAGTAACAAGAACATTTTCATATCCCTCCTTAATCAAGTCTATTCCATCGCCCCAATCATCTGGCAAATAATCGGTATAAGCTTCATCAATAACGAAAAGGACATGCTTTGGTAAAGCATCGGCAATCCTCTTCAACTCCACGTAAGTTAAACTGGTACCCGTTGGGTTGTTTGGTGTGACCATAATGAATAACTGGGTTTTGGAATCAACAGCAGCCAGTAATCCATCAATATCATAAGCATAATCCTGATTTTCGATAAGATTGACTCGCTTTACGGCAATCCCCATATGTTCTGCTACACGCAAACCACCCGCCCAGGTTTCTGAAGAAGAAACAACGTTGCCCCCTTCTTTTAGATGAGTAGCAGGTGCCAGTCTTTGCAGTTCAGTGGAACCTGTGCCCATCAGAATCCAATCTTTGCTGATGCCATGATGCTCGGCCAGGAATGGCGTGAGTAATCCACCTAATGCATAACGATAAGCATCAGCGAGACCTGCCTTCGCACCTTCAAGAGCTAATGGCGAGGGTCCGAGTGTATTTTCATTCCAGTTTAGTCGGATTGCGTCCTCAGGAAAGCCCATAGACAGACCATAGGATGTATCCATTGTTGCAGCTTCACAATAATCAATATTGGCATTAAGTAATAATGGGATTGCAACAGCACTGGCTGAAGTGTTTCTGAGAAAATGTCGACGGGATAAACTCATGATTTTCTCCAAATTAATTTTGAGTTAACTTGTTATCAAACTAACAGACAATTAATACTAATAAAATACTAATCGGTATGGAACATGTTCGATCCTGGGGTTCCAAC
>JABHFC010000435.1 GCA_018676275.1 Gammaproteobacteria bacterium
AACAAGGAGTCCACGCGAAGTATTACTTAACTTCAATTTCTCGCCACTGCGATAATTAGTTACTGCAGCGACGCTGCCGAATTTATTCATACCCAGCCATGAACCACCTTTTTCCAGATCCTGTCCCGCCAGTATGGAAGGTTCATTGTCCCAAAATTCCGCCTGCCTTGTCGGCCTCTGATAGCTTTCATCACGATTAGCCGCAATAAGCAATGGGTACTCAGGGTGAACCTTATAGGCAACAATAATAAGGCACATAAAATTCTATTTTTGATTCAGTACACGCCAACGATTTACAATTTTGCAAAATAATTCAGCCGTACGCTCTGCATCATAACGGGCTGAGTGTGCTTCCTTGCTATCCCACTCAATACCAGCTTTTTCTACCGCACGGGAAAGCACTGTCTGGCCATAAGCCAGACCACCCAGAGTTGCCGTATCAAATGTACTAAAGGGATGAAACGGATTGCGCTTTATATTTGTACGTTCCACAGCCGCATTTAAAAAACCAATATCAAAGGCAGGATTATGTCCAACCAGAATCGCGCGCTTACAATTGTGAGCCTTTAGTTTCGAACGTATAAGTTTGAAAATATCCTGCAGACCCTCTTTTTCACCAACTGAAATTTCTTTGCGAAAAGGGTGTTCAGGGTCAATACCATTAAAATCCAGCGCTGCTTTTTCAAGGTTGGCACCTTCAAATGGTTGAATATGGCGTGTAATTCCCTCATCTTCAACCCACTCACCTCCATCATTAACGGTTAACAGGACAGCCGCTACTTCCAATAATGCGTCTGTCTGTGCGTTGAATCCGGCTGTTTCAACATCTACTACTACAGGTAAATAACCGCGAAAACGATCAGAAACATTCACATCGATAGTCACGCTGTAAGCAGTTTCCAGTGACATGTTTCTCCAGCCATGAACGGGATAATCTCTGATTCGGCAAAAGGCAGACTTGCAGGAATAGTCCAGTCTTTTTTTACCAGTGTTATCTGCGCTGAGTTTCTCTCTAATCCATAGAAATCGGCGCCAAAATGACTGGCAAAGTCTTCAAGCTGTTCAAGCTTTCCCAGTTCCTCAAAAACGCTGGCATATAGCTCTATTGCATTATGAGCTGTGTAAATTCCGGCGCAACCACAGGCACTTTCCTTGGCATTTCGTGAATGAGGTGCACTATCAGTACCAAGGAAG
The DNA here is from genome assembly GCA_018676275.1 of Gammaproteobacteria bacterium. Taxonomy (GTDB): domain Bacteria; phylum Pseudomonadota; class Gammaproteobacteria; order Eutrophobiales; family Eutrophobiaceae; genus WLWS01. The sequence goes on from JABHFC010000435.1 coordinate 1,195, forward strand.
AAACGATGATGTCCACCATCAAGTACATCAAGCAGTGCTTGCCGATGCTTTTCTCTTTTTAATACCGGTAGACAGAAATTATGGGGGCGAATACCTGATTTGAAAATAGCATTCCGATTATAAATGAGATGCTGAGGGGTAATGGTGGCTGCCAGGTTTTCCGGTCCCTTCATAACGAAATTCGCAGCGTCACTGGTTGTAATATGTTCAAATACTATTTTCAAATTTTCAAAACGTTTCATTAAGGGCGCTAATATACGTTCAATAAAAACCTGTTCCCGATCAAAAATATCAACACCTGTATCGGTAACTTCACCGTGCATAAGTAATGGAATACCTTGCTCTGACATAGCTTCCAGTACCGGGTATGTTTTTTCCAAATCACTAACGCCATTATCTGAATTAGTTGTTGCACCGGCAGGATAATATTTAACTGCGTATACATGATCATGCTCCGCCAGTATTTTGATTTCCTCCACCAAAGTATTATCGGTTAAATATAACGTCATTAACGGTTGGAAATTAGTGTCTAAGGGCAAATTGTCGAGGATTCGTTGTCGATACGCCTCAGCCAGTGCAACTGTCGTTATTGGTGATTCCAGGTTGGGCATAATCATGCCTCGCGCAAATTGTCGAGCACTATCAGCGACGACGCTGGCAAGCGCTGTTGCATCGCGCAGATGCAAATGGAAATCGTCAGGTCGGGTAAGGTTAATGGAATTCATGCAAATTACTGCGAACCAATATGTGATTAATGTAGCGTCAAAGTTACCACAAGCACCAATGTTTGTAAGCTACTTGCTTGCGAACAATTAGGCAGTAGCTATCTGGCGAAAAATACAAAAACTGGCCTGAAAGCAATCAAAACGATTATGATCGGAGCTCTTTTTAATTCTATCTACGACTATGAAATACAGACAATTAGGTCAATCCGATACACAAGTTAGTGTTATCTGTCTGGGAAGCATGACCTGGGGCGAACAAAATAGTGAAGCCGAGGCGCATGCTCAGCTAGATTACGCTATCGATGCAGGAGTTAATTTTATTGATGCGGCAGAGATGTATCCTGTACCACCTAAAGCAGAGACTCAAGGTCTGACCGAGCAATATATCGGTTCCTGGCTGAAAAAACGTTCGGATCGTGACAAACTTGTTATCACCAGCAAAGTTTCTGCCAGAGCAGATTGGCTCCCCTATTTACGTAATGGTAAGGCCAGGCTGGATAAAGAAAATATTGAAGTGGCGCTGGATGCCAGTTTGAAGCGATTACAATGTGATTATGTTGACCTGTACCAGTTACATTGGCCGGAAAGGGATAGTAATTATTTTGGTCAATTAAATTATTACCATGCTCCCGAAAGCGATGGAGTGCCCATCGCAGAAACACTCGGAGTACTGGCTGATCTGGTACAATCAGGCAAAATCAGGCATATCGGGGTATGTAACGAGACTGCCTGGGGTGTGAACGAATACCTGAAACTGGCTAGAGAAGAAATTGGCCCGAAAATAGTCAGTATTCAAAACCCCTATAGCCTGCTAAATCGCAGTTTTGAAATTGGTCTGTCTGAGATTGCACATCGGGAATATATAGGCTTACTCGCATACTCCCCACTCGGTTTCGGCACTCTCAGTGGTAAATACCTGAACAAGCAACAACCTGAAAATACTCGTTTGACGTTATTTGGCGAGCGATATAAAAGATATAGTACTGAACAAGGCATCGAGGCGACTGCGGATTATGTTAATCTTGCTAAAGAATATGGACTGAATCCGGCGCAAATGGCTCTGGCCTATGTGAATTCAAGAGCATTTTTAACAAGTACTATTATCGGTGCGAGAACGCCAGAACAATTACGAGATAATATTGCCAGCGTCGATATTGATTTGCCCAAAGAATTGTTACGTAATATTGAGAAAATACATGTCCTGCATCCTAACCCTTGTCCCTAAAAACGTTCATGTGAGAAAAAGATGGAATTAGATTCGTTAACTGCAATTTCACCCATTGATGGCCGTTATGGGAATAAGACAGCTCCTTTAAGAAATACTTTTAGTGAGTATGGGCTGATTCGTTTCCGTCTACTTGTTGAAGTACGCTGGTTACAAACAATTTCTGCAAATAGTGATATTGTCGAAGTACCTGTGTTCAGTCCGAACGCAATGAAATTATTGGAAAGTCTGATTGATGACTTTTCATTGAGTGATGCTGCACGTATCAAGGAAATTGAACTCACAACGAATCATGATGTAAAAGCGGTTGAATACTTTTTAAAAGAAAAAATTGCTGGCCTTGATGAGTTAAAAAATGTTTCAGAATTTCTTCACTTTGCCTGTACGTCCGAAGACATCAATAATATCAGCCACGCCTTGATGCTGGTAGAGTCGAGGGAATCACATCTTCTACCCTCGCACAAGGAACTAATTGAGGCACTCTGCAAATTGGCAGAACAACATGCCGGTGTTGCCATGCTTGCGCGAACTCATGGACAAACAGCATCTCCTACAACACTGGGTAAGGAAATCGCTATTTTTGTACATAGGCTACAAAGACAAGTTGAGCAACTGAGTAATGTTCAGGTTCTCGCCAAGTTTAACGGGGCGGTAGGAAATTTTAATGCCCACCTTGCTGCTTATCCTGATCTTGACTGGATGAGTATTTCCCAAAATTTCGTTGAGTCATTAGATCTGGTATGGAATCCTCATACAACTCAAATTGAATCTCATGATTACATTGCAGAATATTTTCATAGCTTGGTTCGCTTCAATAATATTACGCTAGATCTCTGCCGAGACCTCTGGTCTTATATTTCGATTGGTTATTTCAAACAAAAAACTGTAGAAGGAGAAGTCGGGTCATCTACCATGCCGCACAAGGTTAATCCTATCGATTTTGAAAATGCAGAAGGTAATATAGGAATAGCCAATAGTTTGTTCACTCATTTATCAGAAAAACTAGCAATCTCACGTTGGCAACGTGACCTGAGTGACTCTACTGCTTTACGAAATATCGGTGTCGGTATCGCTCATTCGATTATCGCTTATCAATCCTGTCTCAAAGGTCTCTCTAAACTGGAGATAAACACCCAGGCAATCAGTCAGGACCTCGATAATTCATGGGAAGTACTCGCTGAACCATTGCAAACTGTCATGCGTCGACATGGAGTGGATCAGTCATACGAAAAATTAAAAGAATTAACCCGCGGTCAGGCAATAAGCCAGGCAAGTCTGGCCGAATTTATTGATAAGCTTCCGCTGGGTGCTGAAACAAAAAGTCAGTTACTTGAACTGACGCCTAGTTCCTATATAGGTAATGCTAAACAACAGGCGATAGGCATTATCGATAACGCCAGAAAACAGTAAAAGTAATACTCCTGACTACAGCTGCTCTGCCCGTGAACAAAAAAATCCCCGGAGGTATGGACGCGGCTGAATTTCTCAGGACCTATTGGCAGAAAAAACCCTGTTTTATCAGGAACGCTGATAACAACTTTCAGTCTTTTATTTCCAGAGACGAGCTTTTCGCACTGGCGTGTCAGGATAAAGTTGAATCACGGCTGGTTCTCGAGATTGATGGCGATATTCCATGGCAAGTTGCTCATGGCCCTTTCCAGAAAGAAGACTTTTCTAACTTACCTGAAAGCCATTGGGCTTTGTTGGTTCAGAATACAGATTTACATTTACCTGCGGCCAGCAGTTTTCTGGAATCTTTCAATTTTATCCCAAACTGGCGAATTGACGATTTGATGATTAGTTACGCCCCAGAGAATGGTAGCGTTGGTCCTCATCTGGATAGTTATGACGTGTTTTTGTTTCAGGCGATGGGAAAACGTCGGTGGTCAATTAATAATCTTGATTACGATGAAAATGATTTTATAGAAGGACTCGATTTACGCGTCATTGAAAATTTTATTCCTGAGCAGGAATGGTTTCTTGAACCTGGCGACATGTTATATCTTCCTCCAAATATTGCTCACCATGGTGTCGCTCTGGAAGAGTGCATGACCTATTCTATAGGCTTCAGAGCGCCATCCAATCATGAAATTATTAGTCGATACGTGGATGACCTCCTGTATTCAGAAAAAGAGCAGAGATATACCGACCCGAATTTAACTGTATCAGCACATAGTGGAGAAATTAGCGAAAAACACTTACAGGATATTGTTACATTTACAAAATCGATTATCCCGGATGAGAAAAAACTTGAAGATTGGTTCGGCAAGTTCGTTACGCAATTACCGGAAAACTGTCAAGACGAGGAAATAACGCAATATTTGGATGCCGATTCATTTTTCTCGCTGGTTCAAAATAAAAAATATTTATTAAGATGTTCTGCCTCCCGCACCGTCTTTATTCGAAAAAATGATTTTATCATCTTGTTTGTTAACGGGGAGTCTTACACACTACCTTCGAGTTATGAACAATTTGCGTTCGACTTTACCGAAAAACATAAATTTGAAAATCCTTTGATAAACAAAAATAGACTCGATCCCGAGTTAACGATATTACTATGCCGGTTTTATAACATGGGCATCATCAATGATGGGACTGACTAAAAAATTAGTCGTCCTGGTTCTCAGAATTCAGTTTCTATAATTGTTCTTAATATGTTCATGAATTAATATTCAACTTAAGACACATCACTTAAAATATAGATTTAATATATGTATACATTCGAAAGCTATCAATTAGGCGAAGATAATGACCTTGTTCAAATAAGTACTAGCGGAGAACAGCATGCTGCAGCCTGTACAATGTCGCGTCAGAGTAAAAGAGAGATAAGCATCATCAGCCGGGAGTTGGACCCACTGGTATATGACGTCCCAGAGTTTATCGAATCAGTAAAGAAGATGGTTTTGGCTCACCGTCGCTCTCGTTTGCGTATAATTGTATTTGAACCCAGACTAATAGTTAGTCGGGGACATCTACTACTCGATTTTGCTGAGAATTTACCAAGCTTTATTGAGTTTCGAACACCAGGGAAAGATTACAAACATTTTAATGAATCATTATTTGTCGCAGATAATACTGCTTACATTTATCGAAATAATGCTGATCGATTTGATGGGACTTTAAGTTTTAATGACAGACAAAAAGCTAAGGTCTTTATGGATGTTTTTGAAGAGATGTGGAACAGATCTACTCCCGATCCTAACCTCCGGAGAATGATTTTATGAGATTTGGTTTAACTATTTTTTTTATCTCATATTTTTCATTGTGGATGCCATTCAGCAGTGCCGCTGAGATGAACCTGGAAGTAATCTCCCTACAAAACCGAAATGCGGATGAAATAATTCCAATACTCCAGCCATTAGTTTATAAAGGTGGCTCCATAACCGGAATGAATAATCAGCTGATAATAAAGACTACGTTCTCCAACATGGCTGAGATAAAGCAAATTCTTGCCGGCATTGACAAGGCTGCACGCCGTTTAATGATTACGGTTAAACAGGATATCGATGGTCTGTCTGAGACAAATCAGCATGGTATTTCAGGACGATATTCAAACGGCGATTTTTCCATATCCAGCAAAAACAAGGGTGAAGGCAATAAGGGATTGGTGTTGTCGAAACAAGATTCCGAGGGAAACCGAATACGTTATCGAAACCTGAGCACCCAATCAGATTTGGATGATAAAAATACATTTAAGGTACAGACAATCGAAGGCAAAGCTGCCTACGTTCAAACCGGACAACAGGTTCCTATAGCCAATCGAAACGCCTACATCACCCATGGTGGTGTAGTGGTTCAGGAAACTATTGATTATCACGATGTCAGTTCTGGCTTTTATGTCCTGCCTCGCATCAATGGCGAGCGGGTGACATTACTGGTTTCTCCGCAACTTTCCCGCGTAAATCCCAACCATGGCTCTGCTTTTGAGGTTCAAAATGCTGAAACCATCATAATGGGACGCATTGGCGAATGGCTTGAGATTGGCGGAATTGTGCAGCGATTTGATAGTAATACGAGGGAAAACCTGTCAAACAAGCGTCAAAGTAGTACGGAAAATCGCACTATGTTTATTAAGGTCGAGGAAATTCATTAGATTTGTAAAACAATAATAGTCAACGCGATATCGATAACAGAAATCAGAGTTTGCCCTGGTTTACGTACCACAATTGCCAGCAAGATAATTCACCAGTCATTTTAAATTGCCGTATAATGCAGCAACGAAAAATGTGTTAATTCCGCGTCGTAGTTTTATATAAATAATTAAATTGACCCAGATGCTTATCATTCGCGGTTGTGCCGCCCTCTCTGATTTTCGGCTTGCAAATACCTTGCGTGACTTACACGTAATATCCAGCGAAATATTTTCCCTTCGAACCGAGCATGTACATTTCGTACAACTATCTGAACAACTTTCGGGCAGCGAATCAGAACAACTGCATCAGTTACTTGATTATGGCGATATCACAACAAAACAAACTGACCTGAGAGAAAATTCGCTAGTAGTAGTGCCACGACCAGGCACGATTTCACCCTGGTCCAGTAAGGCAACAGATATTGCGCATAACTGTGGATTGAACAAGGTATTGCGGATTGAACGAGGCACCATCTGGTTAATTGAATATCAGAATGACTACAATCCATCATTAAGGGAATCAGCACAAATCAAAACTCTCATTCATGACAGAATGACTGAAACGGTACTAGAACAGATAGAACAAGCCGAGCTATTATTTAGCCATACCGCTCCCGCCAAACTTGGAAATATTCCGATTAGCCAGTTGGGCAAACAAGCCCTGATAGAAGCAAACCAAATTATGGGATTGGCATTGTCTGATGATGAAATTGACTATTTATTTCAGGCATTCGAAGAACTCGGTCGTGATCCTAATGACATTGAATTAATGATGTTTGCACAGGCTAATTCCGAACATTGCCGACATAAAATTTTCAATGCGGACTGGACCATCGATAATGAGAAACAGATTGGCACTTTGTTTGAGATGATTAAGCAGACTCACAAACAAAATCCAGGCCGTGTCCTCTCAGCATACCATGACAATGCTGCCGTAACCGCTGGCTATCAGGCTTCACGATTCTTCCCTGCACCTGAAAACCACATATATGATTATCATTCAGAAGCAGTGCATATGCTGATGAAAGTGGAAACCCATAATCACCCTACCGCAATATCACCTTATGCCGGTGCAGCAACAGGAGCTGGCGGAGAAATTCGTGACGAAGCGGCGACCGGTGTTGGAGGTAAACCGAAAGCGGGTATGACCGGTTTTACTGTATCCAACCTGCAATTACCGGAACTAAAACAAGCCTGGGAAGAAGACAACGGCAAACCTGACAGAATTGTATCTGCGCTAGAGATTATGAGAGATGCTCCTATTGGAGCGGCGTCTTATAACAATGAATTTGGGCGCCCAGCTCTATGCGGTTATTTTCGTAGTTATGAACAAAAGGATAAGCGTACAGGCATTATCAGGGGTTTTCACAAACCTATAATGCTGGCAGGTGGATATGGCATGGTCCGTCCCGCTCATGTGCAAAAAGGAAGGATCCCCGTTGGCTCGAAGATTATTGTGCTTGGTGGCCCCGCAATGTTAATTGGCCTGGGTGGTGGTGCTGCTTCGTCGGTGGCCTCTGGCGAAGGTGATTCTGAACTCGACTTTGCATCAGTTCAACGAGACAACCCGGAGATGCAACGGCGTTGTCAGGAAGTAGTAGACCGCTGCTGGGGGCTTGGCGAGAACAACCCCATTATTTCGATACATGATGTCGGCGCCGGTGGCCTCTCCAATGCCCTACCGGAATTAATTAATGATAGTAAACGCGGTGCCCTTTTTAACTTACGTCAGATCCCAAATGATGAACCAGGCATGTCTCCCATGGAAATTTGGTGTAACGAATCGCAGGAAAGATACGTCCTTGCCATTTCGCCAGAGTCTTATGATATTTTTGAAAAACTATGTGTCCGAGAACGAGCACCTTTTGCTATTGTGGGTGAAGCAAATGACTCAGGTCAACTGCAGGTTGATGACGCACTGTTTGACAACCGCGCTATTGACATGCCCTTGCAGGTGTTACTCGGTAAACCACCACGGATGGATCGTATTACTGTAAGGGACGATAAAAAAACTGAAGAATTTGAACTCGATGAGATCGATCTGAACACTGCTATTGAGAGAGTCTTGCAACTTCCTACTGTTGCCGACAAAAGTTTCTTAATTACCATCGGTGATCGCAGTATTTCAGGATTGGTGGTTCGGGATCAAATGATAGGCCCCTGGCAAACCCCGGTGTCCGATTGCGCAATTACGGCAAGTGGCTTTGATGCCTGCGTGGGTGAAGCAATGAGTGTCGGAGAGCGTAGTCCTGTCGCATTGTTAAACGCCCCGGCCTCAGGCCGCCTCGCCATTGCAGAAGCAATCACCAATATTTGCTCGGCAAGGATTCTGAAACTTGATGATATATCTTTTTCTGCTAACTGGATGGCTGCCTGCGGCCAGTTAAACGAAGATGCGTTGTTATACGACACAGTAAAAGCTGTGTCGGAGCTCGCTATTGAACTGAGCATTGCCATTCCAGTTGGTAAAGATTCTCTCTCCATGAACACAATTTGGACAGAAGAGGAAGAACAACGTCAGGTCATATCTCCACTTTCAGTTAACATTACCGCTTTTGCACCAGTAGCTGATACTCGACTTTCTCTCACACCGGAAATGAAGAATAATAACGATAGCTGTTTGTTATTAGTTGACCTATCTACTGGTCGAGAACGTTTGGGTGGCTCCTGCCTTGCTCAGGTATTTAATCATGTTGGTGGCGAAACTGCGGATCTTGATGATTCAAAAAAACTAATTAGTTTTTTCAACGCTATTCAACTCTTAAATGAAACTGGACACATACTTGCTTACCATGATCGTTCCGATGGTGGTTTGTTTGTAACTTTGTGTGAAATGTCTTTCGCCGGTCGTATCGGCATAGATATTGTTTTACCAACTACAGATAACAACTTGCTTGCAACTTTATTCAATGAAGAACCTGGTGTAATTATTCAGATCCAGAATGAAAATAAAGTATCAGTCATTGATACGTTTATAAATGCCGGGCTTAGTGATAGTGATATCACCGAGATAGGAAGCTTGAATAAGGAAGCAACTATTTCAATTTCAAAAGATAATGAAATTCTGTATTCACAAGATTTGATGTACTTACATCAACTATGGTCTGCAACCTCTTTTTACATGCAGTCAATTCGAGATAACCCGGTCTGCGCTGAACAAGAATACTCAAGACTACAGGATATTAATGACCCAGGGCTTTCTTTATCGGCAAATTTTGAGGTGATTGACCTGGCTAGCCCTCCCTACCTGAACATGGGGGTTCGACCAAAGATTGCGATTTTACGTGAGCAAGGTATTAACGGTCAGGTAGAAATGGCTGCGGCATTTAATCGTGCTGGATTTGAAAGTATTGATGTACATATGAATGACCTCCTGAATGGGCAGCATTGTTTGGAAGATTTTATCGGTCTCGCAGCCTGTGGTGGTTTTTCTTATGGTGATGTTCTGGGCGCAGGTGGTGGGTGGGCAAAGTCAATTTTATTTAACGAAAAACTTTCCAATGATTTCGAAACATTTTTTAACCGAAGCGATACGTTCGCTCTGGGTGTTTGCAACGGTTGCCAAATGTTATCTCAACTTGCAAAACTGATCCCAGGCGCTGCACATTGGCCACAATTCATTAAAAATAATTCTGAACAATTTGAATCTCGTCTCGTGATGGTCGAAGTTATGGATTCCCCCTCCATTTTATTAGACGGAATGGCTGGTTCGAAAATGCCTATTGTGATTGCACATGGTGAAGGACAGATTAGTTATACTGATGAGAAAAACGAAACGAAATCGCAGTCTGTATTACGTTACATCGACAATCATGGTGAACAGACAATGCAATATCCCGCTAACCCGAATGGATCAACAGGCGGTATGAATGGGTTTTGCAATGATGATGGACGCTTCACCATTATGATGCCCCATCCAGAACGAGTATTTCTTCGTAAACAGTTTTCCTGGATTAGTGATGACTGGCTTCATGAAGAAGGTCCGTGGATGCGACTTTTCCAGAACGCTCGGAAATGGGTGAAATAAGACTTTTTTTGTAAGCATCTGATAAACAATTTTTGCACCTTCCATAATCGATATTTACCACTATTCGGTTCGTAGCCCTGTTACCCAACCCTTTTATAATCATTTCCTTGTGATATTTGTCACAGTCAAAACCTGACATTGTTGAATGACTGTTGTAAGCTCTTGTCTTAGAACAGATTTTGAAAGAGTGATTTCATGAGTGACACCAACGATTTAGACAAGGATGAAATATCATTATTTCGTCAATCGATAGGCACAGTGCGGCCAATTCGTCAGAACTCTGTCATAACACTTCCCGAGAAACCAAAGCCCTGGCCTGCACAACGTGTCGCAGATGAACGACAAACTCTCGAAGATATGGCTACTGGTTTTTCCGATAACGAATACCTTGAAACTGGAGAAGAACTTGCTTTTAGGAGAGATGGCGTACAAAGCCGGCTTTTTCAGAAACTTAAACGGGGGCAACTAAAAATCGAGAAAGTGCTCGATTTACATGGTATGACTATTGCTTTAGCTAAAGCAGAACTAAGTCAATTTTTGGCTGAAGCTCGTGCTACAAACCGCCGTTGTATTCGTATAATTCACGGCAAGGGCAAAGGCTCAAAGCAAGGAATACCAGTATTAAAAAGAAAATTAAATCATTGGTTACAACAACGCGACGATATTCTGGCATTTTGTTCAGCTCGTGCGATAGACGGTGGTACTGGAGCTGTATATGTTCTTATTCGAAAAAACAAAGGAATTAATTAGACCTGGGTTAATTTATTACTTCGAAAACTGGAACATATTATAGATTAATTAACGATGCCCTTTTGCTGAATATCTTGCCCTGCTAACCTCGGAAAGTCAGTTATGTTCACACATATAAGCAATAGATTAAGAAAACGACCAGACTCTGAACATGAACAGGCTATCATCAGATTTTTTGTTTGCATAATACTGACTATATATTCAGTCACCGCTTGGTATTTCAATACAATAGACTTATCTGTTGTTTATATGTATTTAGCATCAATACCTATTTGCATTGGCATAATTACTTGGACCTATTTCGATTTAAAGGTAAATCATCTAAGAAGATTAACAGGGATGTTAGCTGATGTAGGCACGACGACTTTTGCTATGGCAATGTCAGGAGAAGCTGCCGCCCCATTAGTTGTCGTATACTTTTGGGTGAATTTTGGTAATGGCCTGCGTTTTGGCAGAAACTATTTGTACATAAATATGTTTCTTACTTTAATTGGTTTTTTAATTGTTTCTTCGTTTAGCCCTTTCTGGTCTGAACATAAATTTTTATGCAGCGGCATTTTTCTAGCCCTAATTGTATTACCAATGTACATCGGTTTCTTATTAAAACGTTTGCAATCAGCTATGAAATCTGCAGAGGCAGCAAATTCGGCAAAAAGTCAGTTCCTTGCAAATATGAGTCACGAGATAAGAACTCCTTTAAATGGAGTTATTGGGATGAGTAGTTTACTTTCTGCTACTAATTTATCCAATGATCAAGCTGATTTTGTTTCAACCATACAGGCCTCTGCTAATGCTTTACTCTCATTAATAAATGATATTCTTGATATTTCAAAGATCGAGGCAGGAAAGGTATCACTAGAAAATGACTATTTTGATCTACATGTTCTGCTGAATACCGTTGTTAAGATGTTTTCCTCACAAGCGGCGGCAAAAGGTCTCTCATGTAAATTACATATTGCAGCAGATACGCCTTATGGTCTTATTGGTAATTCTACTCATTTGAGACAGATATTAATTAATCTGGTCGGTAATGCCGTTAAATTTACTGAGTCAGGTAGCGTAGAAATTAACGTCTATACGGTACGTATGCCTGAAGAAAATGTTCGTTTGAGATTTGAGGTGATTGATACCGGTATTGGAATAGCAGAACATACTCAAGAAAATATTTTTGGTTCTTTTGAACAAGCGGATCGTTCGATTACTCGAAAATATGGAGGTACGGGTTTAGGCACTTCAATTTCACGTCATTTAGTGGATCTTATGGGTGGAGAAATAGGCCTATCCAGTCAGCTAGATGAAGGTACTAAATTCTGGTTTGAACTAGAGTTTTGCTGTCACGAAAAGACTACGCAAAATGATATTTCAAATGTAATTGCCCGTAATGCCCATGTGCTTTTAGTAGCTACGAAAGGAACACTACACAACACACTAGCAACTCATTTGGCAACTTGGCAATTCGAATGGGATCATGCAGAGACAACGGCTGAGGCTAAACTATTACTTTCACAAGATAATTTATATGACGTTGCGTTAGTGGATCAAGATAATATTGATGTTTGTGCCTCTAGCTTTGCTAGTGAAGTATTCCCTGATAAAGAGACCTGCAGTTGCCACCTTATATTGATCAGCAATAATACTAAGCAAAATAATCAAACATTATTAAACAGTGGTTACTTTTGCATATTAGATTCTCCAATAAACAAAAGCTTGCTGTATAACAGTTTGCATGCCACAAGTATTGATATAGAAAATGACAACACTATCACACGACTTTCTGACTATAGACGTGAATATAGCCCTCACAAACATCTAAATATTTTGGTCGGAGAAGATAACGTAACTAATCAAAAAGTTATTTCAAAAATTCTTGAATTCTCTGGTCACTCAGTGAGTATGGTTGACAATGGAGAGGAAGTGCTTAATGCCCTTGATTCAGATTCTTATGATTTAATTATAATGGATTTACATATGCCCGTTATGGGAGGTATTGAAGCAGCGAAAATTTATAGCTTCACCTGCACCAAAAACGAAAAGACGCCGATAATCATTCTCACAGCCGACGCGACTGTTGATTCCAAAAAAAGCGCTCAAGAGGCGGGGGTCGAAGCTTATCTAACGAAGCCAATTGATACTAAGAAACTGCTAAGCACCATCTTTAAATTAACGACATCTACACCTCGCAGTAACCATGACCCTCAAATAACTGACGACATTGACAAATCCAATATTGAACTAAATCTACAAATTGAAAAAATACTGGATAGCGATGTCCTCAACGACCTCGCGAATTTGAGTAGAGACATTGAGTTCATGAGCGATTTAATACATGGGTTTCTAAATGATGCAAAAGATACAATTGAAAAATTATCTAATTGTTCATCTAACCCTAGTCTTGAGGAATGGCAAGATAGCTTGCACGCACTAAAAGGTAGCTCAAGAAGTATTGGTGCGACAGCTCTCTCTACCCATGCCACCGCAATGCACAATGACCTAAAAGTTTTTAACCATGAAACCCTCCAAAACAATATCGAAACGCTACAACAATCTTACAATAGCACGCGTACCGCCTTGCTAGAGCATCTAGATAAACTAGATTCTGCAGCCTTGTAATACTCAGGATCTATTTTATATAGGAAACTTTTCCATCAAATAATCTTCTTCCATCGGCTTCAACACGTCGGTTTTGAGCATTTGCTAATCTCTGCATTAGTTTAAGGTCTTTTTCTGTAATTTGCATAGCTACGTCGACCCAATAGCTACAAATATCCATTAGTTCTTCATAAGAAATGGGATGTACTTTATTACGAACATTCTGCATTGCCAAAAAACCATTTCTATATTTTTCATGCTTTTCCACAAACGTATAAACGGCTTCTTTACCTTCATTTTTTTCTGCCAGTATATCTATCGCGCCCATTTCATAGAGATCTTCTGTTTTATACTTTTGGCCATTTAACATCATTTTTTCAACCTGTCCTGGATGTAATCTTTGTGATAATAAATGGTAACCACCCATTCCTGGAAATAGGTTAAACAAAATCTCTGGGAAACCCATTTCCACTTTGCGCTCAGCTATCACAACTTGACTGCTAAGGGCTACTTCGAATCCACCACCTAAAGCATCACCTCTAACTAAAGAGATTGTTGTAATTGGTAATCGAAACCCCACAATGAAACTATGAATAGTATCGATACATGATTTTGCATATTTCAACAATCCTTCTTTATCTTTTCTAAGAATATGATCTCGAAATAAACTCAGATCCCCCCCATGCTAAATATTCCAGGTGCCCTGGAATCCAGCACGTGATAATGAATTGGGACAAGCTCTCCTTGATAAGGAAGACAACCATGATAGGTCTCCAACATCAATTGTACTTTGCGTACTTCAGAAATTAACTGAGGGTTAAAACAAGGTCTTGGTGTTGATTTCTGATAGACCCAAACAATCCCATGACGGGGATCTATCTCAACATCGATTTGTGATAGATTTTCTAAGTTGAACTCATTTCCTATGGCTACAGTATTCATAATGCCTCCCGAACTCGTTGTTTTATTGATTAAAAAAACTATAAACGCATATATTAGTTACATGCATCTGAGTGAATTCTAGCAGGCAATAATTAATTTGATACGAATTTACTAATAATTTTTTAGAATATTGAAATTCACATTGATTTTTTACTGAGCCAAAAGAAGGGACGTATCTCGTTGTTAGCCTTAAATTGATTTCTCTTAACTAGAATACGTTAACATATCAAACTACGTTACAAGCAACCACAGAGAGAAGAATTAGTGAATAAAGAAATGTATGATCATATTTTGTACGCCGTTAGGGATGTCATTGAAAGAAGGGCTAAACCCGATCATGTCGCTGCTGCTATGTTTGGACAAGCCACTTATTATCTTAAAGAAGAGGGGTATACTAATGAGCAAATCATAGA
>JABHFC010000436.1 GCA_018676275.1 Gammaproteobacteria bacterium
CGGTGACATTACCGGATATTATCCAGGAAATGCTATTAACGACCTCCTCTGAAAGAGAAGGCCGTGTAATTGATCACGACAGTGCTGCTTCAATGGAAAAGAAAAAGCAGGAGGGCTATTTCTGATGGCTCACCAATCGGATCTGATCGAAAAAGATATTGACGCGTATTTGCATGCGCAGGAGCACAAGAGCTTTTTACGTTTTATTACCTGCGGTAGTGTTGATGATGGCAAGAGCACACTGATTGGTCGTCTTCTTTATGATTCAAAAATGATTTATGAGGACCAGTTGCAGGCATTGGAACATGCAAGCAAGAAAATGGGTACCCAGGGTGATGAGATGGACCTGGCTTTACTGGTTGATGGTCTTGCCGCTGAACGAGAGCAGGGAATTACCATTGATGTTGCTTATCGCTTTTTTTCGACAGACAAACGCAAGTTTATTGTCGCCGATAGCCCCGGGCATGAGCAATATACGAGAAATATGGCTACGGCTGCTTCCACAGCCGACCTTGCCATTATTTTGATTGATGCACGTCTGGGAGTGTTAACGCAAACACGACGACATAGTTATATTGCTTCGTTATTGGGTGTAAAGCACATCGTAGTGGCGATTAACAAAATGGACCTGGTCGATTTTTCTGAAGATGTCTACACAGAAATTGAAAAGGAATACAGGGAACTTGCCGAGTCACTGGGGTTTTCAGAAGTTATTTGCATTCCTATTTCAGCACTGAATGGTGACAACATAACCACAGTGAGCGAGCGTATTCAATGGTACAAGGGCCCGGCTTTGTTACCGCACCTCGAACAGGTCGATGTCGCGAATGAACAGGTAACATTGCCATTTCGACTTCCTGTGCAGTGGGTGAACCGTCCAAATCTCAATTTTCGTGGATTTTCCGGTACCGTTGCCGGTGGTGAAATAAATGTAAGTGATGAAGTAATTGTTATTCCCTCGGGTAAACGCAGTCGTGTTAAAAGTATTGTTACCCATGATGGTGAACTGGAATCAGCCCGTGCTGATCAGGCAGTGACACTGACACTGGAAGATGAACTGGATATTTCTCGTGGTGATGTGATTTGTGGTGCGGATACGCCTGCTGAGCAGTCAAATCAATATGCTGCTCATATACTATGGATGGCCGAAGAAGAATTGCTGCCCGGGCGTCAGTATTTACTGAAGACAACAAATAAAATTACACCTGCGACAGTTACCGAACTCAAATACAAGATTAACGTGAACAATTTTGATCACGAACCGGGTAAATCGCTTGAATTAAATGAGGTCGGTTATTGTAATTTAAACCTGAGTCAGTCAATTGCTTTTGACAGTTATAAAGAGAATCGTAATACCGGTAGTTTCATTCTGATTGATCGACTCAGCAATAATACCGTCGGTGTCGGTATGCTTGAGTTCTCCTTAAGACGGGCAAAGAATGTTGTTTGGCAGGAAATGGCCGTTGATAAACTGGCGCGGGCGCAATCTAAACATCAAAAACCCTGTGTGCTCTGGTTCACGGGTCTGTCGGGTTCCGGTAAATCAACAATATCGAACCTTGTCGATAAACGTTTGATGGATATTGGGCGCCATACCTATGTTCTTGATGGCGATAATGTGCGCCATGGTATTAACAAGGACCTAGGCTTCACCGATGTTGATCGGGTTGAGAATATCCGTCGAGTTGGCGAGACGGCAAAATTGATGGTCGATGCTGGACTTATTGTTTTAGTTTCCTTTATTTCGCCTTTCATTAGCGAGCGACGTCTTGCACGGACACTGGTTGAAGAAAATGAATTTGTTGAAATCTTCGTTAACACACCATTGGAAGTATGTGAAAAAAGAGATAGAAAAGGTCTTTATAAAAAGGCACGTCGTGGTGAAATAAAGAACTTTACCGGTATTGATTCACGCTACGAACAGCCAGAGCATGCAGAAATAGAAATCAGAACGGAAGACTGCAGTGCAGAAGAGGCCGCGATGGAGATAGTTGATTATCTCGACAACAAGGGCTACTTAAAAAGCTGATTTAGTTGTCTTTCGAGAGTTCGCTCATGTCAGGTTGTGTCTCATGACAGGGTAGATCATGGATTTGTTTAAGCCAGCCTTGTGCACTCTTCATCCATACCTGCAATTCAGGTTGTATGATACTGGTATCATCCAGTGTTCCCGGTTTCAGTCGAACTACTTCTGGATTTTCCGGGTTCTCATGGTAAATACGATTACTGCATGTGGGACAGAAATAGCAGCGGGCAATATTACCGCTGTCGGCAGCTCTGTCAAAAATACCCAGTTCCCCGCGAACAATTTCAAGATCTTCACGCTTGATCAGCATAGTCATAGTAAACGCGCCTCCTGACATTTTCTGACAGTCTGCGCAATGACAGACCACAGTTTTAATCGGCGCCTTTTTGACTATGTAGTGTACTTTGCCACATTGACATGTACCTGTAGTTGGATAGCTCATAATTTATCTTTTCTGAATGAAGTCATTTAGCTATATGTTGATATCACTAAAAAATATAGGCTATCAGGAAATGACTGGTTATTGTGACAATAAAGATACCGATAATATTTAGCCAAATCCCTGCTTTTGCCATTTGCGGAATGTGTAATAGCCCGGAACCAAAAACGATGGCATTAGGTGGTGTTGCAACCGGTAACATAAAAGCGCAACTGGCGGCGATAGTTGCCGGAATAATAATGGTAATTGGCGCTATACCCAGTCCCACGGCCATCGCTGCAAACATTGGTATCAGTGCTGTCGTAGTTGCAACGTTACTAGTCATCTCCGTCAGGAATATGATTAAAGTGACAACTGCCAGGCTCATTAATAAGGGATGTATTCCCTCTAAACCACTCAGATTGCTTGCCAGCAGTTCGCTGACTCCATTCCCACTTATCGCAGTTGCGAGGGATATACCACCGCCGAGTAAAATGACTATACCCCAGGGAATACGGACAGCTGTTTCCCAGTCAATCAGGAATTCTTTCTCCTTAATGTTGCTTGGTATGATAAATAGAAGCAGAGCCGCGATCACGGCAATGCCGCCGTCGCTTAAATGTTGCAGGGCATCTATTTTGATTAACAAGGGTCGAAACATCCAGCAAAAAGCGGTAAGAAAGAAAATCATCAATGTCAGTTTTGAGCCATTATTCCAGGGCTCAGGTTTCGTATCTAGTACACTTTCATCTATGGCTTCATTATCGAGAGGGTATATAAAGCGTGTCAGCATTAGCCAGACAATTGGAACAAATATCACTACCACCGGGACACCTATTTTCATCCATTGCAGGAAACTAACCTGAATGTCCATTTCACTTTCGAGAAAGGAAACGGTAAAAATATTAGGTACCGTACCAACAATGGTCCCTATGCCGCCAATAGATGCCGAATAGGCAATACCCAGTAACAGGCAAAGAGCGAGGTTCTTTTTCTCAGGGAATTGACTCTCATATATTCGAATCACACTTAGTGCAATGGGTAACATCACTAATGTAGTGGCTGTGTTGGTAATCCACATGCTCATCGTCGCACAGACAAACATAAAGCCACCGACAAGTCTTACCGGTGAAGTGCCAATGACGCGCAATACCATCAGAGCAAAGCGTTTGTGCAATTGCCAACGTTCCAGTGCCAGCGCCAGCATAAAACCACCAATGAAAAGGAAAATCAGAGGGTGGGCATAACCAAGTGCAGTTTCCTTCATGGTTCGGGCACCACCTAAAGGTAGTACCGCTAGAGGTAGCATGGCCGTTGCATAAATAGGAATGGATTCACCCAGCCACCAGACCGCCATCCAGCAAGCCAGAGCAGCGGTAAGTTTACCAGCATGTCCGATACTTACCGGGTTGTTATCCAGTCCAACAAAAGACTCAGGAACGAGGAAATAGATTAATAGACCGAATATTGGACCACCAATCAGACCTATCCAGCGAAAGTTATTTACAAAACTCTTTATAAGGCTCAAGTTTCTTGCTTATCCTGTTGGCGTTAATATTGTATTTTTTATCATTCTAATGCTTCTCGCTGAAGCATGACAACATGATTACCAAATACGAAGTTTTTCCTGTCACTTCAAAAAGCTGGAAAATAATTATTCGAAATAAAAATCATCTGAAAATAATGCTATCGTAGTCCGGTTCTGGTTGATTTATATGATTACGAATTAGGAGATAATCGCTGGTGACACAAATTTCAAAAAGGGGAGCTGCATTAGGAACAGAAAACGCATTTGTTGTTCTCGCCGAAGTTGAACGTCTTAGATCTGCAGGAAAGGATATAGTCTCTTTCTGTATTGGCCAACCTGACATATCAACACCTGCACATATATGTGAAGCTGCTATTCAGGCAATAAAAGATGGTCACACAGGTTACACGCCATCAGCTGGCATACAGCCATTAAGAAATGCTGTCGCGAATTATATTAACAGAACGCGTAAGGTAGATGTTGATGCTGATGATGTTATTTGTGGTTGTGGAGCCAAGCCCTTTATTGGCTATACGATCCAGGCGGTTACCGATCATAATGTCAAAAATGAAGTAATCTACCCGGTGCCCGGCTTTCCTATATATGAATCACAGATCAGAGCCAATGGTGCAATACCTGTTGCTCTACCTCTTCGTAAAAATCTTGATTTCCATTTCGACCTAGAGGAGCTTGCAGATCGAATAAATTCAAAAACCCGCCTCATCATTATTAACAGTCCACATAACCCTACAGGCGTCGTTTTTGACCGAAACTATTTAGAAAAACTGGCTGAGATTATTGCGCCCTGGGAAAACCTGTGGGTCTTATCCGATGAACCTTATTATGCGTTCGTGTATGAGCAGGAGTTTGTTAGTATTGCTTCAATTAAGGATATGTTGGAACGTACAGTGATAGTTGATTCAGTATCGAAAACCTATTCAATGACAGGCTGGCGTGTGGGTTATGCTGTTAACAAAAAATTGGCACCAGTATTCTCACGGATGGTGACGAATACGGACTCATGTGCGCCACATCCAAATCAATATGCTGCCCTGACGGCGCTATCCGGTAATCAGGATAGTGTTGAAAATATGCGTAACAAATTTAGATCGCGACGAGATCATATAGTAGATGGTCTTAACTCGATTCCCGGAATCCAATGCCGGCTTCCTGAAGGAGCGTTTTATGCCTGGCCTGATGTTACAGAGCTTTGTGAGAAAGCGGGTATAAAGGACAGTGTCAAACTCGCTGAACGTTTATTACATGAGGCGGGTGTAGCAGTGCTGGCAGATGCCCATTTTGGCTCACCATTAAAGGTAGAAGGACAACATTTACGTTTTTCATATGCCTGTCCACTAAAGCAAATTGATTTGGGATTGCAGCGGATCAGAAATTTTGTCCAAAGCTTGCTTTAATTAGACTTTAACAAATCTTCGAGAACCTAAAATGCCAGAGAAACAGGATACACCATCAAGCATTAATAGTTATTTTGATGAAAATGGTTATTACCTTGCTCAGGGTATTTACTCCGAATCCGATTTGCAAAAGTTGGAAACCGACTTTGACCGAATTGTTGCGAAACTTGAGCATAGTGGTGAAGATGTTAATGCTCGTTGGGATAGCCAGAGTACCGATGAGCTGGACGGAGGTAAATCCCGCATTGTCCATACCCATAATGTTCATCGTTATTCGGCCTGTTGGTTAAACGCATTTCAACAAGACAAATTTCTTGATGCTACAGAGCAGATCATAGGCCCAGATATTATTCTTCATCACAGTAAACTGTTTCAAAAACCGGCAAAAGAAGGCGCACCATTTCCAATTCACCAGGACTGGTGGTATTTCCCTACTCAAAAGGACACGATGATTGCTGCAGTTATCTTTCTGGGAGATACCGATGATGAAACCGGTGGTTTCCGCGTATATCCTGGCTCGCACAAACTGGGTAGAAAAGAAAACACTTCCGGATTGAATCCATCGGAATTACTAAATAAGTATCCAATGGAAAATGCTACCGCAATTAATGCGCAAAGAGGTGATGTGCTCTTTTTCAGCTATTTTACCTTGCATGGTTCCATGCCAAATCGCTCGGATCGGGTTCGCAAAACTGTATTGATACAATTATTTAGTGGTAATGATTATGTACTTGCCAATGAAGAAGTTAATCATGTAAATGAGAATCTGGTTCTTAGAGGCTGGAATCATCATATGAGTAGAGAACAGGCAAAATGCTAAGTTTATTGAAAAATGGATTTTCAATAAAACCTCTTCAGCCTATTGACGTTATATTAATTACGATCATCACAGCACTAATTCTGAGCGCATGTGAGTCATCGAATCAGGATGAAAATAATAGAGCTTTATCTATTGAAGAATCGGCGCAGAATATGGCGATTACTGAATTAACTACAGCTGCGATCAAGCAACCAGGTGCTCAGACTGATGGTCGGGAAACTTGTAGTAATAATAATGCGTCACGAAACGCCTATTTTGGCGATCTGCATATCCACACAGCCCTATCTCTGGATGCCTACCAGCAAGACGTCAGGACGATGCCTGCAGACGCCTACGATTTCGCCTTAGGCAAGCCAATTGCTTTCCATGATAGAACTATCAGAATAGATCGACCGCTCGATTTTGCAGCTGTCACAGATCACTCTGAATTCCTCGGAGATCTGCAGCGATGTACATCTAAAGATGATCCTATGTATGGCACTGAGGTCTGTGATCATGCGGTAAAGGGTAGTGGTGCTGCATTTCAGTTACTTGAGAATGCATTCGCCCTGGAAAAAAACGGTACCCGTGCAGAACGCGTAACACGTGCATTGAAAGTATTATTCGAGAGTGAAGATCCTGTAAGAAATACACAATTATGCGGTGAACAAGGTGAGTTATGTGAAGTCGCCCATAAAAATGGCTGGCAGCTAATACAGAAAGCGGCAGATGATGCCTACGATCGCAGCTCAGATTGTAGTTTCACCAGCTTTGTTGCTTATGAGTATTCTGGAGTAAAGACGGGCAGTAATTATCATCGTAATATTATTTTCCGAAACGCTAATGTCCCCTTATTTCCGGTTTCATATCTGGACGCCCCTCAGGACTATATGCTTTGGCAACAACTCCAGCATTCATGTATTGAAAACGCTAAAGGCTGCGAATATTTGTCAATACCGCATAACCCTAATTTGAGTAATGGAAAATTGCTGACACCAGATTATTCTTCTGCAGCGAACACTGATGAGGAGAAGATACTGGCCTTAACGAGACAGAAAGCTGAGCCCTTGATGGAAATATTTCAGCATAAAGGCCAATCAGAATGTATGAATGGTAGTAGTGGTATTGATGCCGAGTGGGATGAACTGTGTGAATTTGAACAGATTCGAAATATTGGAGATACCACGAGAATTCTGGAAGCCGAGCTGGTAACTGAAGATTGTGGAGATGGCATAGACAATGGCGGCATGATTGATACAGGTTGTGTCTCACGTAATGATTTTCTCCGTGGTGCATTGTTGACTGGTATGAAAGAAGAACAAAGGCTGGGAGTTAATCCTTTAAAACTGGGTGTAATAGCAAGCACAGATACACATGAATCGACACCTGGTGCAGTTGATGAGCAAAGCTGGCAAGGCCATGTTGGCAGAGAAAAAAATCTTCCATTACGCTTGCAGAAGAAGGCGGGATTGCCCTACAGGCTCGATGGTAGTGCAGGGGGACTAGCTGGGGTTTGGGCAATAGAAAATTCAAGAGACGCACTTTTTGATGCAATGCTTAGAAGAGAAACCTTTGGTACTTCCGGACCACGTATACAACCCAGGTTTTTCGCATCCTGGTCTTACGCTCCGGATATGTGCGAGCTTACTGATTATGTAGAACAGGCCTATAAAGAAGGTGTTCCAATGGGTGCGGACCTGAGTAATCCCCCCGATGTAAATGCCAGACCACGATTTGCAGTTTCTGCACTACGTGATCCGCAGGGTAACTTGTTGCAACGCTTACAGATTATTAAAGGCTGGGTAGATACTGAAGGAGCGGCTCATGTAGAGGTACTTGATGTCGCCGGTGATGCGAATAATGGAGCAAGCGTTGATCTGGAAACAGGCGAAAGCAAAGGTCCGGGATACAATAGCTTATGTACTGTATATGTTGATGAAAAATTCAATCAAGAAGAGCCCGCCTATTATTATCTACGTGTAATAGAAAACCCGAGTCTTCGC
>JABHFC010000437.1 GCA_018676275.1 Gammaproteobacteria bacterium
GCGAGATTGGCGGATCAATATAATGAACCTGGTCAGTTTACAACTTTCTCAGGATATGAATGGTCGTCCATGCCCAATGGCAATAATTTGCACCGAGTTGTAATTTTTAAAGATGGTGTAGATAAAGTAACTAAAGTAATTCCCTTTTCAGCTATAGATAGTTCTGATCCTGAGGATCTTTGGCAATTTCTTGAGGAATATGAAAGAAATACCGGAGGAGAAGTACTCGCTATTCCTCACAATCCCAATGTCAGCAACGGCTTAATGTTTTCACCGCAAAAGCTGGATGGAAGCGAACTGGATAATCCTTATGCGTCTTTACGAGCACGTTGGGAACCGATAGTCGAGGTGACACAGACTAAAGGTGATAGTGAATCACATCCTTTCTTATCTCCTACTGATGAATTCGCTGACTTTGAGAAATGGGATAGTGTCAATATCGATGGTAGTACACCGAAACAAGACTGGATGCTGAAATACGAATATGCTCGATCGGCTTTGAAAATGGGACTGGAATACAAGCAGAGTCTGAAAGTTAATCCCTTTAAATTTGGCATGATTGGCAGCACTGATTCCCATACGTCCCTGTCGACTGCCGATGAAAACAACTGGTACGGCAAATTCCCCCTGGAACGACCAAAACCTGAACGAGCAACATCATCAATGCCGCCATTTTATGATTACTGGCGTTTGGGAGCTGCAGGCTACGCTGCAGTATGGGCACAGGAAAATACCCGGGAATCGATATTTGCGGCAATGAAGCGACGCGAAGTATACGCCAGTACCGGACCACGCATTGTCCTGCGATTTTTTGCGGCCTGGGACTTTCTGCCTGATGATATATATCGTCCAGATTATATCGATATTGCCTATAAGCAGGGTGTGCCTATGGGTGCTGAGCTGACAAAACCGGATAGACGCAACGCACCAAGATTTATGATATCAGCGGTAAAAGATCCTCATGGAGCCAACCTGGACAGGATCCAGGTTATTAAAGGCTGGCTTGATGAAAACGGCAAGTCACAGGAAAAGATATTCGATGTAGCATTATCTGATGACCGCAAGCTTAGCCGTTTAACAGGAAAAGCACCTGAGGTTGGTAATACTGTGATTGTCAGTGAAGCTACGTACAGTAATAGCATTGGTGATGCGCAATTGCTGAGTTATTGGCGAGATCCTGAGTTTGATCCGGATACACCTGCCTTTTATTACGTTAGAGTTCTGGAGATTCCAACTCCCCGATGGACAGCATATGATGCCAGATTCTTTAATCTGGATTTGCCCGACGACATCACTATGTGGCAACAGGAGCGAGCCTATTCATCCCCGATCTGGTACTCACCATAACTGATTTAATTCAGGCTCTATTTGACCAGGTATGAGCGAACTTGAATTTTATCCAGCAATCCCATCTCCATAATCCACATGCACAAAACTATACGGGCTCCAGGCGTCATTTCTTTAATAAGTTTCAATTGAGCATCAGGATTGTTTTTCAATTTTTTGAGTTGATTAACACCTTTGGAAATAGTGTCTGTAATATCTTTGTTCAGATTTAGATCGACAATATCTACCTGATTCGCCTGTTCGACAGTCTCTTCTCCGAATAAGAAACTCAATTCTTCGTTTTGACGTCTGCTGACCTCAATCGATTCTGATAGATCGGGACCAGAATCTTCAGGGGTATATTTATCAATCTCTTTATTGTCAGGCTGCACTTTAGTCTTCGTTTAATTTAAATTTGAATTAAATCAGCTGTACTGGCTTATTACACCTTAATTCAGACACGGCTTTCAATACCTTAAAGTCAGTTATCATTGGTTCAGAACGTTAAAAAAGAGCTAACTAATTGATAATGCAGGAAAGCTCAGTATTCACTCCTGATTTACCAGTTATCAGAAGGAAATTGAAAGTAGAATATCTGTTTCTCGGACAATTATTATAACCTGCAATTATTCACAAAAAATCTATAATATTCACACTTATTAAAGAGTTATATAATATTTATTAATGGGACAAGAAGTATTTTTGTAATCATAAATAATTATATTTTTTATATAGGAATAGCCCAGCAGATGAACAGTTAAGCTGAAGGTGTATTTAGAGCTTTATAAGAATAGTTAAAGCATATTAGTATTGTTGTTTACAATGCGTTGGATTTTGGAATAAGTAATAGTCATCAATAACATGAATATAGATTGGAAAGAATATTTTGATAACGCCTGTAAAGGCGAGGATATGTGGGGTAATTACAAAACTGCAAATGGAAGAATTTATGTAGTTGTGGACGGAGCCTCAAATCATGATGGAACCCAGACCGGGGCAGACGTCGCTCGATTGGTACACGACAGATTGCGAGAACATTCTCCGAAATTACATCGCAGTAGTGAGTTAAGAGAGCTGTTGCATTCAATCAACGCTGAATCGACAAAAGTAAATGAGGGTGCCTATGCCGCAATGGCAGGTGTCTTGCACAGGGGCACTAACTTGTATGCTTTTGGCGCAGGTGATGTGGCCATCATTGCGAAAAAAATAAACGGAAAATTAATACAGGTACTGCCTTTAGATTTGACTATGCAAAAAGAAGAGGCAGAAGAACGTGCAAAGTCTGAAATAGGTCATGTGGTAAATAACGTTAGTATTACTACCCTGAATTATACTCAAAGGATTAAGCAATACATGAATCATGGTTTGTCCAACGCCGTAGGGATGGGGGATGAATTCTTTTTGCATGATAAATACTTTGATGCGAAATCAGGCACTGCGATGGTAATAGCTTCAGACGGAGTGACGGATCCTTTTATGGACCCGCAAAGTGAGGCTGGAAATATTCCGGAATCTGAGGCTGAAAAACTATACGAGTTGTTTGCTGATAATGCCAATGCAGATGAATCTGTAGTTGCTTTGGAAAATATGATCTGGGATACACGAGTTTCTCAAAAGAAAAAAATAAAGCCAGATGATAGAACTGCACTTTTTCTTTACATTAATGACGAGGATGAAACAGCTAAAAAACCTCTGAATGTAAATGCCATGACAAATGAAAAGTTGGTAGATGCCCTTGTGAATAAACTGGAAGGAAGAAAAATGGCAGCTTTGGATGTTGATGTGACCATGCCACTTTCTGATCTGGACGAATTATCTGCAATAGCCGCTGAATTGTCACGAAAGATCAAAAAATAAAGTAACTAAAGGTAGTAATCTAGATCAGCATATATTCCTTTGAGTTATTCATCAGAGTTGAATTTGGATAGAGCTTATTCATTACATTTTCAACTTCAATAGCGAATTTTGCTGCTGACTGGAATCGATCTACATCCGATTTCGCCATAGCTTTGTCAACAATATCGGATACTTCCTTAGGTACATCAGGACGTAACTCGCGAATTGAAACAGGTGACTTATTCAGTATCTGGTGAATGGTATTATCTTTGTTGAATGGATATTTTTTTGCGAGCATCCGATACATAGTTGAACCCATCGCAAAAATATCAGTAAGCTGGGTTATTTCTCTATCAGGATCGAAATGCTCCGGTGCCATGTATGCGATAGTCCCGGTATCTTTTACTGAAGGTTCTTCAATACTCTGGGATATACTAAAGTCAGTCAGTTTGGCAATGCCGTTTGCCGGATGATACATAATGTTTCCCGGCTTAATGTCACGATGAATGACACCGTGATAATGAATATACGCCAGGCCAATACAACACTTGTGGACGACAGCAAGGGTTTCATCGATACCCATTGGACCGACAGCAATCATATAATCGAGAATGGATCGTCCGGGAACAAATTCCATAACAATATAATCCAGTCGACCATACTGAATGACATCATAGATACCCACAATATTTTCATGGGCATATTTACCTGCAATCGCAGCCTCATGATGAAATTCACTCAGAGCATGCTTGATCTCTTCATCAGTCATTGATTCGGACTTTACCGATTTTATTGCAACCTGACGATCCATTACCGGATCATGGGCACGAAAGACCACACCGGAAGCGCCTTCTCCTAACTTATCTTCAATTTGATAACGACCAATACGTTTCATACTAATTTATGATTCTATTATAGATACTATTTTTATAGCGATAGTATCGAATGCAATGCATGATCGTCCATTATAGGACAGAAAAAGACATGAATGCATTACTGAAATAAGGTAAATGCAATGTTTATGCCTGTTCGAAGTATTTAACTTCTGGCTACGATTGCGAGTCAGACAGATTTTTAGTACACAGCCAATAGTAAATCGGTAAACCGGAAAGTAGTAATAACAAACCATATGCGACTACTTCTAAACCGGATCCGACAATGGCAAACAACGAAAATGCTAGCGCAATTATTGCAATAAAAAATGATTTCAGGTTTTTATTTCGTTCAGATAATAAATCGCGCCGCTGCAATACAATTTCCGCTAGCGCCGAAGCAGTATAAGGTAGAAGAGTAGTTAAGGTAGAAAGCAGGATAAGTAATTCAAATGTAGCCATCAATCCTTTTGAATAATTCATAATAATTAGAGCAGATGATAAGAGTCCGGAAACAATAAGCGCAAAGGCAGGAGCACCTGAAGTATTAAGTTTTGCAAATCTGGCAGGAAATAGTTTATCGACAGCTATGGCCCGACTTATCATTCCACCTACGAGAATTTGACCATTGAGTGAACCTGCAATTGATATAATCGCGCCTGCTGCCACCAGACCAGCACCCCAGGGACCAAATATGAGCGATGCTGCATCGGCGAAAGGGGACGTGGATCCTGTCAGGTCTTCTGTAGATATTAAGGCCATAACTCCATAGGTCGCCATCATATATACAATCGTTACCGTCAATGTACCGGCTATCAGCGCGCGTGGAATAGTTTTTTCCGGTTCGATCACATCGTCTGCTGGAATGGTGACACCTTCAACACCAACGAAGGCCCACATAGTAAGCATGACAAGTCCTGCTATCAGTAACGGAAAAGGTTCGTCTTTTGGGTTTGTTGCAGGAACGTTGGTGATATCGCCAAGTAGTAAGCCACAACCAGCGATGAGAAACAAAGGTAGTAGTTTTAATAATGTGGTAAGCAGTTGAAACATTCCCGCTGATTTAACTCCGGCAACATTAATACCTGTAAGAAGCCAAATTATGGTCAGGGCAGAGCACGCGCTAATGATTGGTTGTGTTGAAACCTGCGGCAGGAAAACGCTGAAGTAACCGGTGAAGGCAACTGCGCCTGCGGCAACACCAGACCAGATAGATATCCAGTAACCCCAGGCAACGAGAAAACCTGGCAGATCGCCAAATGCTGTGCGGGTATATGCATAAGGTCCACCGAGTTTCGGTATGCGTTGAGCGAGAGAGCCTAACATCAGAGCAATAAACAAGGTGCCGCCGCCGGCAAATATCCAACCAAGCAAACTCAAACTTCCATAGGGTGCCAGCACTGACGGTAGAAGAAAAATACCGTTTCCAATCATTGTTCCAACGACAAGTGCCCATGAACGCCAAAAGCCTAAACTTCTTTGCATTCTAACTCCCCCAAAATGAATAATGAAAGGAGTAATGAATATATTTTCATTTTAAAGAGAACAATAAGTTTGTTAACTGGATGATTTAATATCTTTTATTTACAAGCCTTCACGCCTGGCGCGATAGACAAAATATAGTGCAAGTATCGCGTAGATAAGCGGCAACATAATACCGAATTCATCAACCCAAAGATGAGTGTTGGGGCCGAAGACTGTTAGAGGGGTATATATTTGTTGTACGAACAGGTTGTGACTTGCATGCAGGATTGCAGCTGGCCACAGTGACCTTGCTCGAAACGAAAAATAGGCAAAAATAACACTTGCAGTAATCGTGTTTGCAAAAAACAGGGATACCTGAAAAATAGCACTTCCTGTGCCCGCATTATAGTCTGTGCCGAGAATTGCAGGCACATGCCAGAGTCCCCAAATCACACCAGAGACAATGCCGACAGCCCAGAAAGGCATCACCTTTCTGAGTTCCCAAATCAGGAAACCACGCCAGCCTATCTCTTCGCCCAGAGCGCGAGACAGCGTACCAACGATACCTGCAGTGGCCAGCATCACAACTCCAACGGTTATAACAATGGCTGTAGCAGCATCGCCAAGCCCAAACCTTGTGGCCCAATCAGCTACAGTCTCCCTGTTTGGAAACCCGCCAATGCCAAGTGTCCAGACAAGTCCATAAGCAAGCAGGCCAGCAACTAGTGGTAGTGCCCATGCCCCAAAATTCCAACGCCATTTTCCCCAACGCCAGGGTAGTGAAGAAACAGGTCGTCCTAAAATACGGCAGGTCAGGAGAGCGCCAACTGTGGGCATCCACATCACCGCGGTCACATAGAGTATTTCCATTGCGCCAAGTTTTAACATGGCGCCAATAAATATCGCTGACAGAAAAAAAGTGATACTAATAAAAAGGATGATGGCTTTAATGGCATCCCGGCGATTCAAATTTTCTTGCACGCTTTTGATTTCCTTTTTTATCCAGATAGGGAAAACTATTACATATGTCTTTACTTCAACAAATGATCAGGAAGATAATTGATAAAATTATAGTTCATGTAGATTTATCTTCTCAAACACACAGGATTAACTTGTAAAGATATCATGATGATAAAAATAATATTACTGCAATTGTTCGTGTTGATGATGTTTAATTCCATTGTTCAGGCGAACGCGCCAGCACTTCGAGATAGACCGAATGTTGTAGTCATTGTTGTAGACGACCAGCGTTGGGACGAATACGGTGCAGCGGGACATCCTTATGTATCAACGCCGAATATAGACAGGCTCGCAAAAGAAGGTGTGACATTTACTTCCGCCTATGTAGCTTCGCCGCTATGTTCACCCAATCGAGCCAGTATCCTTACCGGACAATATATCAGTCGTCATGGGGTCGTCGATAACCTTGCCCGCAATATGTCGAGTAAACGACTGGATCTTTTCGCGAAAGACTTACAGCTCGCAGGATATCAAACGGCGCATATTGGCAAGTGGCATATGGGAAACGATCCCACTCCCAGACCAGGTTACGATTATTGGCTTACTTTTCCGGGACAGGGACGTTCAATCAACCCTGAGCTTTATGAAGATGGAGCCTTGCATGAAGTAAAGGGTTATATGACAGATTTGCTAAGTGACCGCGCAGTTGAATTTATCGCGGAAGAGCGAGATACACCATTTTTTTTATACCTGGGGCATAAGGCTATTCATCCTGAAGTTAAGCAAAAGGATGATTCCACAATCGATTTTACCTACAAGCCAAAGTACCAGGCTGCAGAACGCCATATTGGTCGTTATAAAAACAAGATATGGCCCCGGCGCAAAAATTATCAAAATTCCGAAATGAATCCTGATTTTCCAGGTAAACCGGTATTGCAGGAGGCGTTACAGTACAAGAATTCGGAAAAAATGGGAAAGAAATGGGATGCCGTTTTGGACAAAAACACTTCTGAACAGACGATTCAGGATAGAGCGGAAATGTTGTTGGCAGTCGATGAGGGACTCGGTCGAATCCTTGACGAATTGGCCAGACAAAATATTCTGGATGAAACAATGGTGCTGTTCACCTCTGACAACGGGTATTACTATGGTGAACATGGGCTTTCTGTTGAACGACGTTTACCCTATGAAGAAGCCGTTCGAATTCCTTTTCTAATTCGTTTCCCACAATTGGCACCGGCAGGAGTCAGGATAAATCAATTTGTTCAGTCAATTGATATCGCACCAACTGTATTGGATTTGGCCGATGCATCAATTGGTTTGCATGTGCAGGGGCAGTCACTGATTCCTCTACTGATGGGCGCAAAACAAAATTGGCGTAAATCGATTCTGATTGAGTTCACCAGTTACGAAAAACCAATGCCCTGGTTGGTAGATGCAAGTTATAAAATAATTCGTAAAGGAAAGTATAAATACATACATTGGATTCACCATAAAAATAGTGACGAA
>JABHFC010000438.1 GCA_018676275.1 Gammaproteobacteria bacterium
CCATCTGCTTAATATTATCACTCATTCGGTGCGCTAAAAGTGCAGAATCTCCTGTACTATCAAGAGTCTCACCTTCAGTTATTGCTCGATAAATATTGTCAACGGCTTTTAGCATTGCATTAGGATATCCTCCAACGCGACGCACCCCTTCATCAAGCTTGCGGTACCCCTTGAAAATATTGTTTTCTGCAACAAGACGTTCACGCCAATACAACCCCCCCTCTTCCATGGTCAAAACACCATGCGAAAATATTAATTTCAGCTCGAAAATGGCGTAATCTGCTGCATGAGCACAAGCGAGATGAATTGGTACACCGTCCTCACTTTCTAACCAAACCGGAATAGTTGGATCATTTTGGAAGAAGTCATTTACAGGCTTACCAACTTTGACGACATCCATTTTACCGATAAGAAGGTGCAACAAATCAAGCATGTGTGAGCCGTTGTTTAAAATACCCTTATTATAAAGACCAACTACCGACCTCAATTCTCCTCGCTGACCTGACAATATGCTAGTCCGAAGTTCAGAAATATCAGGGTCCCAACGGCGCGTATGGTTTACCGCCATCAAAACATTAGATTTACGACAGGCCTCAACAAACCTCTCGTTATCAGCAAGTGAAGATGTAACCGGCTTTTCACAAAAGATGAGTTTAGGGTTCAGACTCAATGCAACTTCAATATCATGTTCATGACATGTTGTCGGCGAACAAATACTAATGACTTCAAACTGATAATCAAGATTTAACATCTCATCAATTCTGCGAAAGCCAATTTGTAGGCCCCAGTCACTCATAAACCTAATGCGGCGATTATCGTCAGGCTCTATGCAGGCGGTTACTTTGAATCGACTATCTCTATCATAAGCACCAGCATGAGTGTATGGAAAACCAATAAGATCACGACCTTGATCAAAGCCTCCTGCAATATTACCACAGCCCACAATTAATACTCGCAATGGGTCTAATTCGCTATTTGTATTAGTCATTAGATTAATTCCCAACTTAAGGCAGTTCCACACTTTACAGCCTGCTTTACGGCCTTACCCAATACCATTCCCAAATACTTGGTCGCCAGACCTAAGCCCGGCCGAATTGCGCGCACATTGTTTTTGGTCAGTACATCACCTGCCTTTAAATCCTGCACTACATACAACGAACGTCTATACACAATTGATTTTTTCTCCGCGTCTGTGGCACCGTAACTGACTTGGCCTAGCGCCTGCCAGGCTCGTTCGGATTCCACCACCAATTGCGCCATCTCGGCAGGTTCCATTGAAAAGGTGCTGTCCACACCTCCATCGGCGCGGTCGAGAGTGAAGTGTTTTTCGATCACGCTTGCGCCCAGCGCCACACTGGCGACCGAAACGCCTAAGCCCAGGGTGTGGTCAGACAAGCCGACTTCGCAGTCGAACAGTTCGCGCATGTGGGGGATGGTAAGAATGTTGGTGTTGTCGGCGGTGGCTGGGTAAGTGCTGGTGCATTTGAGCAGAATCAGGTCTTTGCAACCGGCCTCGCGGGCGGCGCGCACGGTTTCATCGAGTTCGGCGATACTGGCCATGCCGGTAGAGATGATTATCGGTTTGCCGGTGGTGGCGACACGTCGGATCAACGGCAAATCGGTGTTTTCAAATGAGGCGATTTTGTAACACGGCACCTCAAGACTTTCCAGCAAGTCCACAGCCGTACCGTCAAACGGAGTGCTGAAGGCTATTATGCCGAGTTCTCGTGCCCGCTCGAAAATTGGTTTATGCCACTCCCACGGAGTGTGGGCCTCGCCGTAAAGCTTGTATAGGGACTTGCCAGCCCACAGGCTGTTGGGGTCGCTGATATGAAACTCGCGTTCGTCCAGATCCAAAGTCATGGTGTCGGGTGTGTAGGTCTGAATCTTCAGCGCATGCGCCCCAGATTTAGCCGCAGCCTCGACGATTTCCAATGCACGTTCAAGTGATTGGTTATGGTTACCAGACATTTCTGCAATAATAAAAGGTGGAAAATCTCGCCCGATGAATCTGTCCTCAATTTTCATTTCTTTAGCCAATTACTATCTCAAAGTGTTTTTTTATAATAAATCATGTTAATAAGGTAATTTGAACCAAGGAAAAGATTTTTAGATACCTCGTTCGTCCCTAGAACGCATGCACGAATATCTTTGATATCAGGTCGATTAGCTCTCAACCACTGTTCTGCACTAAACAATAGATTACGACCTTGTCCAGAAAAGCCACTATCTGGAACAAGATAGATCGATACTTCGGCAACATTGTCTTCTTTATCAAAGCGCACGATACCGACTGGTTCATCGGCGCTTGTACCTATCAATAACTCACGGTCATTATTACCCGCTACTTCATAAAACCATCTTTGATGTTCTTCCCAGGTGATGGGAGTATTATTTTTTGATACAGATCTAATTTTTGGGTGGTTGCGCCATTCAAAGAGATGTTGTGTATCACTCTTATTCACCTGTCTGATTTCAATCCCTTGTATTCCGATCACACTGACAATTCGCTTCACGCCATTTCCGTCCACTGCATTCATTGCATTGTTAGAAATCAACTTAAGGAGAGCAGAATTTTCCCG
>JABHFC010000439.1 GCA_018676275.1 Gammaproteobacteria bacterium
GCTAATATTGCCATGACAGTCTGCTTGTACAGCAGCTTAGTCGTAGCTGCTTGTTGACTCTTTGGAATATAAATTCTTTATATCGCTTACACACTTTGAATATGCTTCACGTCCCAGTTTTCTGTCCACAAGGACAGTTTTCTCTTTGGCATCTGGCGGGGGAGCTAACTCGGGTGGAAATACGGCAATCTTTTGTTTTTGTGCATTCATATGCCGAGAGAGATTGAGTTTTCTGGCATTTACTTTTCGTGCAGGCCCCAGTACGCCATCGACGTCCTCCAAATCATACCACCACTTTTTCACAGGATTAATAATCCCACTTCCACTATCACGTTTGTCATCAAGTCTGGCAATCCATTTTCTGGCAAACGGAAACTTCCTCGCAACCCAAAACAGCGACCTGTTTGTAAGAAGTCCTTCGGCCTGGAATGGGCATGTCACCATACAACGTCCACAAAGCGCGCCTGCAGAATTTGTAATTCGATAGCTGGCGCATTTTTGTACATCCTGTTTCCAGGTTTCATAACCGTTAAACAATATCTTCTTACCATGGGAAATCGCCTGGACGGGACATTCACGTGCGCATTTATTACATTTCTCACAGAAATCCTGGAGACCAAAGTCAACAGGTTTGTCTGTTTGAAGAGGAAGGTCTGTCGTAATGACGGTACATTTATGACGCGGACCCAAAAAAGGATTCAGTACCAATTCACCTATTCGACTAAGCTCCCCTAATCCTGCATTGAGCAAAATAGGGATATGTAAAACATCTTCATCGATCATGGTATGAGTTCGTGCTGCCCAGCCCATCCTTCGAATATGTTCGGCGACGACACCGGTTACAAGGCCACCACGCATGTAACCGACCATACTTTGTGCGCTGCTAATCCAGTCATCACCACAGGAACCGGCCATTGTCTCCTGCCCCTGATCAATCGCCACGATAATTGCATTTTTATGATAAGGGTCAATGGGTTCACCGGCATGGTTATGCGAATAAAACATGTGATCCTGAAGTGAACAAATTCCCACAAGGTCAGCACCAAGGTAGTGGCAAAGCGCCTTGATTGCCTTAGTATTCCCTTCCCGATTCTCAGATTGAGGTGCTCTTATCTGTGCCGGATTACCATACTGCAAAGGAACACCTTCAAGCAACGGCACACACAAGGATGAACTGAAAGGTTCCTTATTACAGTGCCGCCATCCGATAGACTCTCTCTGAGGCGCTTCCCCAAGATCGCCAAATTGCGCGCGGCTAAAGAACTCGTGTCGCTGAGGTACGCGCTTTATCTGATCGGGATTAATATAGGTGGTCGTTCGATCCCTGCGTTTGATTTTTTCCATTGGATATCGGCCCATGTGAAGTGGACGTAGTTGTCCTGTCAACCTTTTCCAGGCGGGCCGGGTACCACCCAGCCCGAACCACCAGCGTGGTCCGAACGCGATACAATTTTCCATGAAATTACGCGCAGCCAGGGGCTTATCTGTTGCAAGCTCCATCGACGTTGAAACCATGGCCACACCGAATCGTTTTCCCAAGTAAGGGTTGGTTATAACTGCTTCTCCATTCAATTCACGTAATTCACCAAGCCCCGCTGCCAGCAGGATCTGATCTTGATCCAGCTCCGTTTCACTTGCAATGTGTGCACGCGCCTGCCATCCCAGACGTCGAACATAGGTTGCTAAAGCAACAGCAACTTCGGCCGCCCGAAGCGCAGCTCGCTCAACTTGAGTGCCGTCAATCCACTCGAACCCGGGATCATCTGGATCTGGATCTCTGGTATATTCCACTACAATCGCAATAGCATATTTGTGCGAGGACATATCTAATTTCTGACTATCTTGCGAACTGTTGTTCTCATCTCCCAGAGCTGGCTCTTTCTCTTGGCTCGCTGATAATTTATCAGTGTCAGGATTTACAGATATGTGCCCATTGTCGGTGTTTAGGTCGTCTGAATTTTTATGAAAATTGGCATGGACAGGTTTTTTCAAAATAGCGCTCTTCGGAATCCTACAGATACCGGCCATACTCGCTTCCAGAAAATAGCAGGCACTTTTCAAATTATGCGCCCTTTCATCTTTGCTATCGGGTATCGGAGCAAACGTCTGGGATACATCGCCATCACGCAATGACTTATAGAGTTGAAAAAACCGGGGCATCGCCCTGGATACGGAATTGATATTCTCGCAATTACCAATATCCAGGCACTCTCTCTGATCTGAGTTAGCAGTATCTGGAACTGAGTTAGATCTTGGCAACAACTCCAGCGGATAAGGGCCTAAATGTACAGGTCGAGACTTCTGGGAAAATAATCTAAGCATAAGTAAATCCAGGCTATCATCGTATTTGTATAAGCGATCCTAGACCGAAGCTGCAAATATGTGTAGTCACTCTAAACAGTGACTACAACTTTATCCCCGTAAATAATTCCACTCCTAGCCTAGTAATTCCCAGTAAATGATGGAAAGAAAAGAATTCTCAATAATGCAGAGAGCACATTGAAACGAAGAAATATCGGATCTATATCGCAGCAGTAGATGTTGAGCGGGTCACCTATCACGGTGACTGTAAAAAACCAGGGGTGTGTTTAGTATCCATAAATACTAA
>JABHFC010000440.1 GCA_018676275.1 Gammaproteobacteria bacterium
AAGGCCTACACGGCCAGCTGCACCAAAAATCAATACTTTTTTTGTACTTTTCACAAATATCTTCCTAAGGGTTGATACTCAATTTTATTATCGGCAGCTCATTAGTTTTGCCGTTATTTCGTTAATCTGCAATAGCAAAAGAAAGTTGAAGGCTAATATGTTATGGAAGTTGAACGTCCACTTTTGCAGAGGTAGAGCAGACGATTAGAATCAACAAAATTACCCTCTGCTTACGTCAGCTTTATGCCAAAAGCGGACAGATAGTTTCTCAGAAGGCCGTGGTCTATTCTCGCTGATAGCCGCCCGAAACACCTTCCTTAGAAAAAACCAATTGCCATAACTGCAGCTGTCGACTGCGGAAGGCTCCGGCGTTGGTCATCAGAAAATAGCGCCACATGCGGTAGAATCGCTCATCGTATTGCTCGGCAAGCTCTGGCCAGTGCCGCTCGAAGTTCTCAAGCCAGGCCATCAGCGTGGTATCGTAGTAGGCGCCAAAGTTATGCATATCTTCCATGACAAACACTTTTTCGGTGGCGCGGGAGATATCTGCCATGGACGGTAATTGAGCATTGGGGAAGATATATTTGTGCGACCAGGGCTCGGCGGCGTTGCGGCTTTTCAATCGGCCGATGGTATGCAGTAGGAACAGGCCCCCGGGTTTCAGGCAACGGCGTGCCACCTGCATGAACTCGCGATAATTCTTGCGGCCCACATGTTCGAACATACCGATGGAAACCACATGGTCAAACTCGCCTTGTAGTTCTCGATAATCCTGTACCAATGCCCGCACCGGTAGACCGGCGTAGCGTTCCTCCACCCACTTGCCCTGCTCCTTCGATACAGTTACCCCGAATACTTCCGCGCCATAACGCTCGGCGGCGAAGCCAGCAAAACTTCCCCAGCCGCAACCTATATCCAGTACCCGCTGGCCTGATTTCAAACCTATCTTACGGCAAATCAGATCCAGCTTGGCCTCTTGGGCAGCATCAAGATTATCCGAGTCTTTCCAGTAGGCACAGGAGTAAGCCATGCGCTTGTCGAGCATACGCTCAAACAGATCATTGCCGAGATCGTAGTGGGCCTCGCCCACCTGAAAGGCCCGTCCCATACTTTGCAGGTTGATCAAGTGCGCCTGCAACGTCGGCAAGAGCAGGGAAAGAGGCGCGATCTTCCTACGCAGTTTGGCGTGAATGACATTGGTAATAAACTGGTCAACACTGTCACAGTCCCACCAGCCCTCCATGTACGCCTCCCCCAGTCCCAGTGTGCCTTTGACCAAGATACGTTGATATAAACGATCATCATGAACCTGCATGTCCCATGGCCGGTCACCGTCAATCCGGACATCTGCCAACATCAGTAATTCTTTAATTTTCTTGTGTGCAGTATTCATTAAGGTTAAGGCAACACCGGTTCACCGGAAGGGATTAGTTTATCAGGCTTCCTGAAAATCAATAGGGAGAATTGTTATTAATGCGGATGTCTCCTGTGGGTCGTTAGCGGACCTTCATTCTGAAACCTGTTCGCTTGAATGCATTCCATTATGTGTGACGATATTTGGTTGACTGTTCACTAATTATCTTTATTGAAGCCATTGCTCTTCCAAAACTCTTTTTGTGCTTCTGTGACTTTGAAAAGGTAACGGCGGGATTCCTGGCTTGGATGTTTGTTGATTAATTGATCATAAACCTGGTTTGAAGATAACTGGTTTATTTTGTCAATTGCTTTGGAACGGTCCCCAGAAAAGGTCTTTAATACGTTACCTGCACCGCCATTGTAGGCAGAAATAACAGAATAACG
Source organism: Gammaproteobacteria bacterium (assembly GCA_018676275.1). GTDB lineage: Bacteria > Pseudomonadota > Gammaproteobacteria > Eutrophobiales > Eutrophobiaceae > WLWS01. The sequence continues at coordinate 1,801 of JABHFC010000440.1, forward strand.
ACGGGCATTATTGTCTCGAACTTTTACCAGGTATCGTTCCTGCAAAATTTTCAGATAGGCAGTACCCGTATCAATATTATTTTCAGGATCGTACAAATATTGAGGACTGGGTTGCCCCGGTTTTTGTTTTATTTTCTCGAAAACATCTCGTCCTGCTGTTCGCGGGACTATCTGCATCAGTCCATAAGCCGGAGCATGGCTGACAGCAAAAGGATTAAAGCTGCTTTCTGTCTTTATTACGCCGTATATAAGACTTTCGGTGACGTTATATTTCTTGCTATATTTCTGTACCAGGGAAGCATATTTATAAGCACGCACCTGCTGATGCGTGGCGACAAGAGGAAATTGGACTCGTAAGCCATCATGTTTACCCAGACGTACTTTTTCCAGCTTGTTATTTACCAGATATTCAGCGTAGCGCTTCGCGCGCCACTCCCAGGCGATGGCCTGACCTTCGTGATCAAGCACCTGGTCAAAGAGAAATGGTTTACCTGATTTTTCCGATTTGGGAGCTGCGTCGGAATAAAGATCTACTTCTCTTGGATCATCAGGGGTAAGCAAAGTGGTGATGATCGCTTTTTTCAGATAGTTGTGTTGTTCGCTCGGCGCAACTGTCTCGACAGTTACCCGTCCCGCCTCAAAATCTATATGGGCTCGGTTATAGTACTTATCGGTGTACTTAACATAGTCTTTTGGACCGGGTTCCTGTGGGTCCTCTTCTCCCCATATTTCATCAACAATGCGTTTAAACTTTTTCAGCTTCGCTTTTAGTGCTTTGAGTTCTTGCGGCAGGTTTTCCGGGTTGCTAACAATTGCGCGCCCTTTTTGTTTCAGTACTTTTCCGGCGCGGTCTACAGGATCACCGGATCTGGCAATATCAGTAATATCCCGAATGTTTTGACTATTGCAGCCGGAGAGCAATAGCAGCGTCACTAATAAAAAATAGCGATGTCGTTTTTGGTTTTGTATTTGAAAAATCACCTGCTCATTTCCCGGTTTAAAGCTCGTTCCTATATTACTTCCTGTTAGCTGATAAATACATTTTTGCCAGAAAATAGCATTTCGTCTCTTCAATCATTCGTTTCATCGAACTTAACTTTCCATTTAATAAAAACTGTTTAGTCTTGGCAGCACTTAAACACACACACAATTTTAAATTTTACAGAGGGAAAAACAATGAACATTTTTAATAAACAAAATTTACTGACTTTAGCTCTTGTCACCACATTTGCTGTTCCAGCTATTAGTACCGCAGCTGCTATGAATACAGGCAGAAATGTAAATCCGGTTACAGTTTCATTTGCAGATCTGAATTTGACTGAGGATAAAGGCGTAGAAACACTTTATGGTCGCCTCAAAGTTGGCGCTAAACAATCCTGTGGAACAGTAAGCGCTAGACAGCTTAATCTTTTCAGGTCCAACAAGGAATGTTTGGAGACTGCGTTGACCGATGCGGTTGAAAGTATTAATAACGAGAAACTGTCCGAGCTTCACTCTTCATAAAACCGGAAAGTTATCATAATCAGGACACGTTCAAAGAGTTGAGCGTGTCCTGTTATTTCAAAGCTAAAGAATATTATTAAGAGCCTGTTCCAGGTTGCCGATGGTGCGGTCAACATTATTCAGTTTTTCAAGACCAAAAAGACCAAGACGAAAAGTCTGGAAATCTGCAGGCTCGTCACATTGTAGTGGTACTCCGGCAGCAATCTGCAAGCCTTCCCCCAGAAACTTCTTGCCGGATTGAATTTCAGCATCCTCGGTGTAGCTTACGACGACTCCCGGTGCCTGGAAACCTTCAGCAGCGACACTTTTAATACCTTTGCCTTCGAGTAACGCTCGTACTCCCTTACCAAGAGCCAGTTGGTCATCACGCGCCTTATCCAATCCATAGCTTATAGTTTCATTCATAACATTACGAAAACGGGTAAGGCTGTCTGTAGGCATTGTGGCGTGGTATGCATGAGCCCCATTCTCATAAGCTTGCATTATTTGTAACCATTTTTTTAAATCGCAGGCAAAGCTGGTACTGGTGGTTGATTCGATTTTTTCCCTGGCGGTTTCATTTAGCATGACCAGGGCACAACAGGGGGAGCCACTCCAGCCTTTTTGTGGAGCACTGATAAGGATATCAACGCCAGTCTTTTGCATATCGACCCAAAGTGCTCCGGATGCAATGCAATCCAGCACAAACATACCACCAACAGCGTGAACCGCATCAGCAATAGCTTTGAGGTAGTCATCTGGTAATAACATACCAGAGGCTGTTTCAACATGAGGAGCGAAGACGAGATCCGGTTTCTCTGATTCGATAGTTGCGATAACTTCTTCAATAGGAGCGGGCGCAAAAGCGGCGTGTTTGCTGTCATCTACCCGCCTGGCTTTTAGTACAGTGGTGGATGCAGCAATGCTGCCCATATCCAGAATTTGGCTCCAGCGAAAACTAAACCAGCCGTTTCGAATCACCAGACATTTCTTGTCATTGGCGAACTGGCGTGCCACCGCTTCCATACCAAAGGTGCCGCTGCCGGGTACAACAACTACAGCGTTGGCGGCGTAGACCTGTTTTAAAGTGGCGGAAATATCATTCATCACTGTCTGAAACGACTGCGACATATGGTTTAGAGAGCGGTCTGTATAGACCACCGAATATTCGAGTAGTCCCTCTGGATCTACATCGGGTAATAAGCCTGGCATGTTTTACTCCTGCTGGAAAAGCAGCGGATATTGTCTGAACTTGGCTTGCAAGGCAAGAGCTTAGTTTGTCTCCGTGTCCATGATGAGCTGTAGACTTATTATCCGAAGGTAAAGTGCTGAGTTTGATGTGCGTCTATATAGTCCCAGTCGTAACTGACACCAAGACCGGGCCCGTCTGGTACCGGCACATAACCATCAGAAGGCATGTCTTCGGTTTGGTCAGAATAGCCACAGGTGTAGACAGGCGGCACCATATTCGGCATATCCGGGCCGACCAGAGCCAATTCATACATGAGGGTATTACGCATTGCCGAGATGCACAGGCGATGAGCCGGGCCTACTGCGTGTAATTGAAGGTCAAGCCCCAGGGCTTCGCAAAAATGGGCAATTTTCATCACACCAGTGATACCCATATCATATTCCGGATCCGCATGGATCATGTCGCAGCCACCATTAATAAGAAATGACGCTTTTTGTTCGAGACCGCGGACATGTTCACTTATTAGCAATGGTGTTTTCAACTTTTCTCTGAGACGCTGATGACCAAAAGCGGACACTGACAGATCACGGTAAGGATCTTCATACCAGAGGCAGTTAACTTCGTCTGCTACTTTGCCAAGTGCAAGCGCATCCATCCAGGTACGTAACATACAGGCAGGATCGATCATCAGGGCATAATCATCACCGACTCGTTCACGAACACCACGCAGGTTAAGCGCTTCCCGGTTTACATCACCAGTTTTCCAGCCATGGATCTTAAACCCATGAAAACCGATTTTCTTACAGTGTTCGGCATAATCTGCGTAATCCTCAGCAGTGTTCAGGCCGCCTTTACTTTCCTGTCCACCGTATGTGCTGGCATAAGTTGGCAAACGATCTCGATAACCCCCGAGCATGGATTTGATCGATACATTGTGCATTCTACCAACCAGATCCCAGATAGCGATATCGAGCGCACCGTGGCCCATATGATCATAGGCGCGTATTTCCCACTTAAGCATATCGTAGATTTCTTCACGCAATTCAGGATCGCGACCAAGTAGTAATGGCGCCAGCATACATGCCTGTCCGAATGAGGAGGGCGTGCCAACCCAATTGGTGACATAGCCACCTTCGATGCCTTCATCATTTTTGATACGTACGGCCCAGCGTTTCGGCGAGAATTTCGAACCTTTAACGTAGGCCATATTGCCGACGCCAGCAGCAGCTGTTTCGAGCCCGATATTTTCGACACTGAAACTAAATTCAGTTAACGAGACTGATGTGATTTTCGTCATGTGCAATCCCCTGACCACATAATTTCTATTTTCCTATGTTTATATCCAGCCAGTAATTTTCGTCATCACTTAAATGCCTGATATAACCAGCGGTAGGTGTCGGAAAATGTGTGCCAATAATTAGTACATCGGAATCGACATATTTTGAAAACATTTCTTTGCGTGTCTGTAGTCCTTTACTCTGGTCATCATCTGCCGAGCTACACCAGTGAGGCCGTGACATCTGCACAGGATGGTGAACAAAGTCACCTGTTATCACGGCTTCTTTGCCTTCTGAACTTATGTGTACGCTGACATGACCTGGGGTGTGCCCGGGTGTGGGTATCAAATTTACTCCTGCGCATACCTGATGTTCGCAATCAACCAGATCCATTAAACCGGCCTCTACAACAGGACGCACCGATTGTTGCATTACCGGGCCGATTTCGATTTCATCTTCATGAGCATTCCAGTGATTCCATTCTTCTTTTGCAAACAAATAACGTGCATTGCTGAATGTTGGAACCCACTTATCATCCACGAGCATCGTATTCCAACCAACATGATCAACATGTAAATGTGTGCAAAGTACGGTATCAATCGATTCGGCAGGATACCCGGCATCTTCCAGATCGCTGAGGAAACCTGTCTGCATCTTATCCCAGTCAGGAACGGCGAGTTGCTTGTCATTACCAATACAGGTGTCAACCATTATTCTTTTTTCACCTGTATCGATGATCAATGCATGTACACTGAGAATAAGATCACCATCATCATTCATGAAATGTGGCTTCATCCAGTCAAGAGATAAGCACAGATCATTTTCAGCATCAGGTAAAACAAAAGCATTATTGCCACTGACAACTAATTCGACGATACGTGTTATTTTAATCTTACCGATTTGCCATTGTGTAGAGTTGTCTCTATCAGTAATACATTCTTTAAATGCCATCATAGCGTTTCTCCCGATTTATAATTAATCAAACAAGCGCTTGCCCGAGGCAAACAGCAAATAAAATATCAGCCCAAAAAAATAAACGGCAGCAGCGACTTGAAAAACCAGCGCCCAAGAACCTGTCCAACCGAGAATCAGACCACTGATATAAATACCGATAATGCCGGGGATAGTGCCAGCGGTATTTGATAAACCCATTAATACTCCAGCGTAACGCGGCGCAATGTCGAGATGGTTGACGATAAAACCACCAGCAGAAAAAGCGATAAAAACATTTGCCAGGGTCATTAATGCAATGGCTGCGGGAGCACTTTGTACATAGCCAACGAACATTAATATTATTGCCGGACCGCCAAAGCCTATCGCTTGCATAGACTTACGAATAGTTGTTGTTTGCCAGCCGCGCTGAGCCAATTTATCCGCAATCACTCCCGCTATATTAAAAAATAGAAAGGCGGCTATGTAGGGAAACATTGCAAAAATTCCGACAGAAGCAAAATCAACGTTTAAACCCTTGTTTACGTAAGTTGGTAACCAGGCGAGCAGGACATAAGTACCCCAGTTGGAACAAAAATGTCCAATGATGATGGCCCAGACTGCAGGTGATGAAAGTAAAACTTTCCAGGGAGGCGCTTCGGTTGCGTCACTAGGAGCGGCGTCTTTACTTATCAGCTCGCGTTCCTGTTTGCTAATGCCAGGGTGATTATCCGGGTAGGAAGTGACCGCGTATTGCCAGATGGCAAACCATATTACGCCAAACAAACCAAAGGAATAAAAAGCCCATTGCCAGCCATAGTTGAGTACGATCCATGGCGTTACTAATAAGCCAAACACAACTCCTAAAGGGATAGCCGAAAAAGTCGCGCCAATGGCACGAGCGCGTTCCTGTTGTGGCAACCAGCGACCATAGATGCTGTAGATTGCCGGTAGCGCAACTCCTTCACCTGCACCCATTCCAATTCGAGCGAGGATAAGACCAGTGACTCCGGCCAGCGCGGCAAAAGGTGTAATAAAGGTAAATATCGACCAGATAAGAACCGCGAACCCGAGTATTAACTTGCCACCAAAACGATCTGCGAGTCGCCCACCTATAACCTGTGTCAATAAATAGCCGACAAAAAATGAGGATAATATTGTGCCCTGAACTTCCGGTTGCCATCCGAGTTCTTTGGACATAGGGATGATGGCTACAGAAATATTCACGCGATCCATGTAGCAGACGAACATGGCTGCGATGGACAGGCCGGTAAGTGTAAAACGTTTTGGCCAGTATTCTCTCAGGGACAGAGCCTGTTGAGTCATAATGAGGTTTAACTATCCTTTAGTGACAAGATTGAGAGTTTAGATCTTCGCTAGGGCATTCTTAATATTGGTTTGATTACCTCACCTGTACCGGCACTGTCATGAACGGCCTGGTTGATATCGGCGAAATCATAGAATTTCACAAAACGATCATAAGGTAGCCTTCCAGCGCGGAATAATTCAGCCAGGTAAGGTACAAAATTCTGTACGTTGGCTTCGCCCATAACGACACCACGAATACCACGACCGAACACCACCTGGTCCATTTCCAGGGGTACAGTTATTCCTGATGGCGTAACACCTACCTGTGCGCACCAGCCTGGTGGTGTTAAGCAATTAACAGCTTGTATTACGACTTCGGGCACACCGGTGCATTCGACGGAATAATTTGCACCGCCGCCGGTTATGGACTGAATGTTTTCAACAACATCTTCCTCTTGTGCATTAACGATCGCTGTTGCGCCAATTTCCATTGCCATTTCAAGTCGTGATGGATTCACATCAATAACAATAATTTTCTCACAGCCCGCTAAACGCGCGCCCATAGCTGCCGAAAGTCCAACAGTACCGGCACCGAAAATTGCGATACTTGAGCCGGGGTTTGGTTTTAGAGCATTCATAACGGTACCAACACCGGTAGTCAGACCGCAGCCCAGTGGACCCAATAATTCCAGCGGTAAATCCTTTGGAACTTTGATAACACCGGGAGCCGATGCAATAACGTTTGTGGAGAATGATGATTGTCCCACAAAGCGACCACGCATTGGTTCGCCATTGCAAACAAGACATGAACTACCGTCTACTCTTTCGCCAGTTAGATTACGTTCGACAAATTCTTTGCAGTAAAAAGGTAAGCCCTGATGACAGTTACTACAGTGTCCACAGGAGTCACCACATAACACTACATGATCGCCGACCTTAACATGAGTAATAGCGCCACCTACTTCCTCGACGACGCCAGCACCTTCGTGACCGAGAACCATAGGCAAAGGTAGTGCGAAAGATTGTTCTTTGACGGCGATGTCAGTATGGCAGATACCGGTTGCCTTGATTTTGACTCTTACTTCATTGGCCAGCGGAGGTAGTAAGTCCATTTCGACGAGTTCGAAAGGTTCTTCTGGTGAGCGTGCGACCGCGGCAAGTGTCTGTATTGTCATTTCTATATCTCTTTACTGGGACCTTACAACAAAATTCATTTCTATAGCAGACCTGGTTAAGAACAAGCATGTTCGAAGCTTCAGTAAAAGTATAGAGGAGCTGATCTGTGTGACTTTTACTGTGGATGCCAGCTTTTTATCTTTTGGTGCCAAAGCTGGTATTATGAAAACATCAATGTTCACCTACTCCTTAACAAATAGCTGGCTCTCAGCCCTGGTCAGGGCGGTAGAGACCTATGGCATTGACCCACATGATTTACTGGTTGGTGAACTGAAATCGGATGATCTTAGTGATCCAGTCAATGCCAGAATTGATCATTATTCCATGACCAGAATATGGAGGCGGGCTGCGGTAATTACCAATGATCCAGCGATTGGGCTCGTTGCTGCGAGTTTTGTTGGTCCTGCTACATTTGGTTCAGTGTCATTTGCCATGAATGCCAGTGACTGTTCATCGACCGCTCTACGAACTCTGGTTCGTTACAATCAGCTCGGATCCAATGCAGCAACATGGACCTTTCGACAGGATGAAAAATATGTCGAGCTGACCCAGAAAATGAGAGGTCCAATAGGGGCACCGGAACAAAAAGATGCAAATGTAGCGGCGATATTAAGTATTTGTCGAAGTCTGGGTGACCCAAGTCTTCGTTATGAAAAACTTGTCATTGGCAGACCGGCGCCAAAGGATATCTCCCGATGGCGGGATTATTTTTCACTCATTCCTGAATTTCAGGACAACGGAACCAGCTTTATGCGCTTGCCGCGAGAGTCTGTCGATAAACGCTGGCCAAATTATGAACCAGAATTATTTGAATTGAGCATTTCAATACTGGAAAGGCAATTGAAACAAGTTGGCAAGTCATCTTTTCTGGCTCAGGTGAAAGCAGAAATAATTGAAGGAATGGAACAGGGTAATATCCATATTGATCTGGTAGCAGAAAAACTTGGTATTAGTCGGCGGACATTGCAAAGACGCCTCTGGTCCGAAAGTAACTACACTTACAGCAACTTGTTTCAGGCAGTTCGGCGTTCACTTGCCAACCGATACCTTGTCAGTTCATCTCGAACTATAGAAGAAATCAGTGATCTGCTTGGATATTCGAATGTTTCAAGTTTCAGTCGAAGTTTTCGCCAGAGTTTTGGTGTCACTCCTTCGAAATACAGACGTGAATCTAATAGTTCAGATATAGAAATACTGGAGCCGATAGGGCCTCTCTGATTTTTGCTTCGCTCAGGGGTTTACCTGCACTTTAATCGAAAGCTGTTTTTTATCTTCTGCTGCGGAAAACGCTTCAACAATTTGATCAAGCTTGAATCGGTGTGTAATAAGCAGTTCAAGTTTTTCAGCATGCTTATTAACAAGCTCACCTGCCACTTTAAAATCAGAATTCTGGTTTTCATGCCCGTGACAATTTGAAGCGACCAGTGATAACTCATTGGTAAGAAATCGTAACGCGGGTAATTCCGGGTTACCCCTGAATGCTCCAAGCATTAGAATCGTCCCGCCGGTTTTGGCAAGCAGAACTGAATCAGACAATGTAGTGGCATTACCGCCAACTGTTTCCACAACCACATCTATATATTGGTCACCAAGTTCATTTAGCAATTCATCTGAATTTGCAAAAACTCTGGTGGCACCAAAATGTTTAGCAACTTCCTGTTGATGTGGATGGCGTGCACTAATGAAAACTTCATTTGCCCCTCCTGCATAGGAACTCAGAATGGAAAGAAGACCAATTGAACCTGCACCAAGTATAGCGACGCGAGCACCTATATTAATTTTCGCGCGTCTTGTACCGCGTACACAGACGGCCATGGGTTCAGTTAGTGCAGAGACATTAGCTGAAAGAGTAGTATTCAGTGGATAGACGAGTGATTCCGGAATCTGAATGAGTTCTGCCAATCCACCTGGTTGCGAGTAGCCAAAAAAATCCTTCGTCGCACAACGATTGGGACTGCCACTGTTACAATGCTGGCAATGACCACATCCGAACACCGGTTCAATAGCAACCGCAGTACCGGTAGCAAGATTAACATTGTCGCCAACTACATCGATTACTCCTGCTATTTCATGCCCGGGTCGAATACCTTCCGGTGAACCCAGTTCGCCATTCTTAATATGCAAATCAGTACCACAAATTCCTACTGCCGTGACCGCCAGCTGCAACCACCCCGGTTGCAGTTCCGGGATGTCGACGTTTTTAAGGTTTACACTACCGTCTGCAGAATATACTGCCGCTTTCATATCGAGGCAGGAGCCTAGTCTTCAAGCACCAGATCGGGATCAATTTCCACACCAAGACCAGGAGCCTGGGGCATATTCATATAACCCTCAGCATCAACAACCGGTGGATTGGTTAGTATGGACAGGAAGTTCTGGTAGGCTCCAATTGGTGGGTCATTTACCAGTTCGATGTATGGAGCGTGAGTCCAACTGGCGACCATATGCATGTGTGCAATCAATCCCAGCTTGACGTAACCGTTGTGCGGAACCACTTGTTTATTGTGTTTTCTGGCGAGCTCACCTACTTTCAGTGTCTCAGTAATACCCGTCAATACCAGGCATTCAGGTTGTAAAATACTGTAGACGTTTCGCTCGCACATCTGTTCGAACTCATACAGGATGCCACTATTTTCACCGCCGGCTATTGGTATCTCTAAGGCCTCACCTAAACTTATCAGTTCTTCTAAAGCGTAACGTGGTCTGGGTTCTTCAAGCCAGGCACAATTCAGATTTTGTAATTCAAGACCGGTTTCATAAGCACGCTGATAATCCCATCTCACTCCCGGTTGCCAGTCACCTTTTGATTGTGCCTGATTGGCATCAACCATAATTTGCATATCATCACCGACAGCTTCGCGTACACAGGTGACTGTGCGAATATCTTCCTGCATGGTTTCATGATGTAAACGTACTTTTATTGCCTGCCAGCCATCTGCTTTTAGTTTCAGTGCCATTTCTGCGCGTTCTTCAGGTGTTGATAACAACACCATAGCTGCATAAGGAACAATCTTGTCCTTTGTGCCACCCCAAAGCTTGTAAAGTGGCTGACCTTTCGCTTTGCCTACGATATCCCATAAGGCAATATCAACGCCGGCAACATGTTGATAGTGAGTTCCGTATGGCAGGTAGTATTCTAATTGTGCACTTAATTGCTCGACATCCAGCGGGTTTTTACCAATCAGGATTTTTTCCAAAGCAGGGAGGAAGCGATCATCAATTTCAGGACCAATGCCGCAAATGCCTTCGTCCGTCTGTATCTCGACATAGCTACCACCGCCTAATTGAACCGGTAATTTGTCACCCGGGCTCCAGGCCAGATCCAGTGTGCCAATTTCTTCAATCACGCGTAAGCGTCGAATCCGTACGTTTGAAATTTTCATGCTAGGCCTTTTATATATTTCTCATTGAATAAACATATCTATTGATTAGACAGCCAGGTTAACCTGGCACTTTCTTTATTTCCCAAAACGACAGCTCGATCTTCATAAGCGCGTGCGCGTACGTAATGGTGAATTTTTTCTACTTCATCCAGGGAAAGCACATCGTCGAAAGCCGCCATGCCATTCGTAGCTAATAGGCCTTCAAGCACAACACGGCTAAAAATTTCATGCTTTCCGTCTGTGAGTAAACGTAAATCAGGGATAGAACCACCGGAGCGTGCCAGTAGACCATGACACATCGCGCAATAATTGTTGTACAGTCCTTCACCCTCTCCAATAATATTTTCACTAACAACAACGACTGATTGCTGCGGAATTATTCTGTCTATAGCATTTGGAACAGGTAATTTTTCATTGCCGCCAATTTTAAAAACTAACAAGCGACCTAAGTTGCCATACTTTGTTGATGCAGTTTCAGTTTCACCACCGAATAGATCTGCACCGCCACCACCGGTTAAGACTGAAACGTATTGAGTATCATCAAGTTGAAATGTAACTGGTGGTGCCAACATAGAGGTGTAAGTATTAAACTGCCATAACAAGTCTCCATTTTCCTTGTCATAGGCGCTAAACATGCCGGCAGCATCGCCCTGAAAAACCAGGCCACCTGAGGTTGCCAGCACACCACCATTCCAGTAATAGGGGTTTCTGACTGTCCATTTTGTCTCGCCAGTGAGTGGATCAAAAGCCTTGAGTGCGCCGCCCGGGGTGGGTTGCTCAGCAACATTGTCTATAAACAGCTGTGCAAGTCTTCCCATTTCCAGACCAATGTTCCATCTACCTGGGTTGCGTTTATAACTACTGAATTGTTTCCATTCATCGGCAATGGCAAAAATAAGCGGACTTTCCTGTGTTGGGATGTAAACAAGTCCCGCCTCAGTATCAACGGACATAGCTTGCCAGTTATGTGCACCGGCTGACCCTGGCAAGACCCATTTCTCTTTTTCAAGATAACTATAGTCGGGGTTTTCTACCGGGCGGCCACTCTCCAGATCAACATGGGTAGCCCAGGTGACAAGACTATATGGGTGGGCTCGTAATAATTTTCCATTGCTGCGATCCAGAACATAAAAAAAGCCATTCTTTGGTGCCTGCATTAATACCTTACGTTGTTCACCGTCAACTTCTATTTCCGCCAGAGCAATGTCCTGTACTGCGGTGTAGTCCCAGTTATCTCCCGGAGTGGTCTGGTAATACCAGTTCATTTTGCCGCTGTCGGCATCCAAAGCAACTATGGAAGACAGAAACAGATTGTCGCCACCATCAGGTGATCGAATGGCGCGTGTCCACGGTGAACCATTACCTACGCCAATATATAGTTGATTGAAATCAGGATCGTAAACAATGGAATTCCATACTGTACCGCCACCACCAAATTTCCAGTACTCGTTACCGCTCCAGCTGGCGGCGGCCAGTTCCAGTTCAGGATGCTCAAATGGTAAGGCAGGGTCGCCGGGTACGGTAAAGAAACGCCATGCCTGTTTTCCTGTTTTCGCGTCGTAGGCAGTTACATATCCCCGCACACCAAATTCTGCGCCACCATTTCCAATGAAGACTTTACCTTTGGCAACTCGTGGGGCTCCGGTGATTGTGTAGAAGCGATTACGGTCAATAAGCGTATCTACCTGCCAGACTTCTTCACCACTACCTGCGTCCAGTGCAATAAGTCGACCATCAAGAGTTCCCACATACACGTGTCCCTGGTATACGGCAACACCACGATTAACGGCGTCACAGCAGGCGCGACGAGACCAGTCCTTTGGAACATCAGGGTCATATTGCCAGAGTATTTCACCTGTCTTTGCTTTAATCGCAAAAACTTTACTCCAGGCACTACTGACAAACATGATGCCATCTACAACAATTGGGGTGGCCTCCTGGGCGCGGTTAGTGCCCATGTCGAGGTGCCATTCCAGACCAAGTTTTTTGATCGTGTTTTTGTTGATCTTTTTTAGTGGAGAAAAACGTTGTTCTTCATATCCAAGACCATAAGACATCCAGTTATTGGGTTCACCATCATGATTTATTATTCTTTCATCAGTAATGTTGCCGACAATGCTGGTTTCATTTTGTTTGGCTTCAGGTTTTTGCGCAGCTTGATCAGTAGAGGTCGAATTGTCACAAGCACCAAGACTTAGCAATACAGAAATCACGGCTATCTTCATTATTGAAAAATGCCTGATTGTCATTGCTCAAACTCTGCCACGGAAAGTTCTTCAATGCTTAATTTAACTGGATATATTGCTGAATTCATTACACTAATGATAGAGAAGCCGGTGTAATGTGCTTTTGCAGTGGATGCCACTTTTTTACCATTTGGTGTCATTATGGAGAATGGAAAATAGCCATTTTAATCCTTGAATCCCCTTACGGGGACACCATCAACTCTTAATGGCTTCAAAATCCTGAAGACGTCCTAAATCACGGACAGCACCTTCAGATGCGGATGTGGCCATAAGTCCATACATGCGTAAAGCCGTTGATACTTTACGTTGACGTACTGGTTGCCATGCTTTTGCGCCTTTTGCCAATTCAATCTCTCGACGCTGTGTTATTTCGACTTCGGAGACAAGTAATGAGATGGATTTATTCTCAACATTAATATGAATTTGATCACCATCTTTGATCAGGGCAATCAAACCACCGGCAGCGGCTTCAGGTGAAATGTGACCGATGGAAAGTCCGGAAGTCGCGCCGGAAAATCGACCGTCAGTAATCAAAGCGCATACCTTACCCAAACCATGCGCTTTCAATATGCCGGTTGGTGCAATCATTTCCTGCATCCCTGGACCGCCACGAGGACCTTCATAACGGATTACAACCACATGCCCTGCTTTCACTGTTCCATTTTTTATCGCATTGACAGAGTCATCCTTGCTATCGAAACAGATCGCACTACCTTCAAAATCAAAACAATTCGGGTCGACGGCAGCAGTTTTCAGCACACAACCTTTTTCAGCCAGGTTACCGTGCAATACAGCAATACCACCTGATTGATAAAAGGCATTTTGCCTGTTACGTATAACCCCTTCCTCACGATCATTGTCGACAGTCTCAAAGCGTTCGTTTTGTGTAAAGGCACCGAGACTAAATCTGCCACCCGGTGCCGCGCGATATAAATTTATGGCTTCATCATCATCAGATTCAGTTATATCCCACTTTTTCAGTGCAGACTTTAGTGTCTTTTCGTGTACTGTCATTACATCCGTATTTATCAGCTGTGCGCGATTAAGTTCTCCAAGAACACTCATCACTCCTCCGGCCCGGTGCAGGTCTTCGATGAATACCTGTTCAGCGGCTGGTGTGACTTTACATAAGTAAGGTGTCTCATCCGCAATACGACCAATATCATCCATCGTGAAATCGACACCTGCCTCACGTGCTATGGCAAGAACGTGCAAAACAGTATTGGTTGACCCACCCATAGCAATCGAAACACGCATAGCATTTTCAATTGCGGCATAACTTGCAATTGATCGAGGTAATACATTCTGGTTTTCGTCGTCGTAATAAGCATTCGCCAACTCGACTATGCGTTTACCAGCCTGTCGAAACAGGCCTTCTCGAGCTTTATGTGTTGCTAACAACGTTCCATTACCGGGTAAGGCCATGCCCAGGGCTTCTGATACACAGTTCATGGAGTTAGCTGTGCCCATAAGTGCGCAGGAACCACAGGTTGGGCAGGCAGAGCGCTCAACATCCAGTATGTCATCAGCACTGGACTCGGGATTACCACTTACAATCAGGGTATCAATAACGTCAATCTTGATAGTCTTACCACTCACAGTCGCTCTGCCGGATTCCATTGGTCCGCCTGAAACAAAAATGGCGGGTATATTTAGTCGCATTGCTGCCATCAACATTCCCGGCGTGATCTTGTCGCAATTGGAAATACAAAGAAGCGCATCGGCACAATGCGCGTTGACCATATACTCGACTGAGTCCGCAATCAGATCACGTGAAGGTAATGAATAAAGCATGCCGTCATGGGACATTGCAATACCATCGTCAACGGCAATGGTGTTGAATTCTTTGGGCACACCACCGGCTGCCTTAATCTCATCCGCGACCAGTCTACCCAGTTCTTTCAAATGTACATGTCCAGGTACAAACTCGGTAAAGGAATTGGCAATAGCAATAATCGGTTTGCCAAAATCTTCTTCGCGCGTACCGGTAGCACGCCATAGTGCTCTGGCAGCAGTACCTAAAGTACCCTCAGTAGTTTTACTGGAATTCAGTTTCATTAAGTATCTCCGTTAAAATTAGACAAAGTCTTCAAGCCGTTGAATAACCCAGAATGCGGCAATAGAACCAATAACAGGTGAGAAGATCTTTTCCTGATACGAGAAGGTTTGTTTGCCTTGCCATGCGAATTGCTTTTGGAGCAGGTGAATAAAAGCACCAATCAAAAGTAAAAGAAGAATAAAAGCGATTTGCCCCAGCTCCACACCAATATTAAAAAATAACAAGCCAAGCCCTAATGCTGTTTGGGGTAAGCCGAGTTCCAGTAGCACGTTGGCAAATCCAAGACCATGAAACAAGCCGAAAAAAGAAGACACAAGAAAAGGTTTTTGATAACTCAGAGATTGTTTGTTTCCACGTACAATTTCTGCGGCAAGAAACACAATGCTCAGTGCGATACAGGTCTCCACATAGGCAGTTGGAAGACGCACTAAATTCAATACAGATGCTGCCAGGCTGATACTGTGGGCAACAGTGAAACCCGTTATCGTCCACAACAGCAGTTTGTAGTTTTGCACAAGGATCATCAGGCAAACAATGAATAGAAGATGATCCACGCCGAAAGCAATATGCTTGATACCGAGCACTGTGTAGGATTGGATGATAGTTGTCTTGTTTTCCTTTTCCGGGATTAAATACTCCGGAGAAATATTTAATAAGATCTTTGTGTGGGTTTGACCGGATAAAAAAGAAATTCGGACAAAGGCAGAAATACCAATATTTAAATCCAGACCATTAACACTAATCCTTTTACCGGCAAGTCCTCCTTCACAGTAAAGAAGCTGATTACTTACCCTGGCATAGGAAAGATCCGAATTGGCAGAAGTTTTTTTTGCACAGGACTCGGGAAATACCGGATAAAGCTTGCCCTTCATCAGACCACCTTCTGGGCTTTTCCAAAGCACGCTATACGTGTCGGATTGAATCTCCTTAATTTCGAGTAAAAAAGGTCGACTTTCGTGGGCAATTACACTTGTTGTGGCAAACAGCAAAAATATAAGCAGCAAGCTGTAGAAAGGCCTATTCATATTCTCTGAGTACTGAGTACTTCTCAATAATACTCTGTCGCGAAAGCTTGTTGAGGCGTTGTTTTTCACGATACGTATAGGAGTTCGCGACTAAATCGCGAATGGATTCGAACGAGGGGATGTATCCTGGTTCTTTACTATTGATATATACCAGATGGTAACCGTAGCCGGACTCTATAGGCCCTTGCCAGTGATCTTCGGGTTCAAGTTTGAATAAGGAATCAGTGAATTTAATGCCAAAATGTGATTTCGATTGAGTCGGTGTGATTTTTGTATATTTATGATTTAAGGGAAAGCGATCGCCATGAGACAGGGCTTCTTTTATTTCCAGCTGTTTGTTGTTTAATAGTTTTAGTGTGTTCTCGGCTTTTGTTATTGTGTTTTTCCCATGTTGATCTGAACTTAAATAAACATGAGCGAAAGAGACTTTATCATCTGTCTTGAATTCTTCACTGTTAGTTTCGTAATAAGCCAGCAAGTTATCATGACTGGTATCAATTTTGCCGGTGTTAAGATCCTCAAGTAAAAATGATAGCTTTTGAATCATTCGTCGTTTAATGATGAAATCATTTTCATTAAGTCCCATTTCCAATGCCATACGATAAAGAGCTTCTTCTTCAATATATTCCATCGCGAGCACTTCTTTTTCTTTCTCATCCAGTGAAGCGAGTGCAGCATTTACATTGAACTGACCTTCCGGATTTTTACTACGAACATTGAGCATGTTCTTCAGGATAGAATCGTTTACGACGATTGTGTTGTCGTTATAACTATCTGCAGGAACAGGATTAAGAAACTGATAGGCAAGGTAGAGTAGGGCTCCTGCGAGGAGAAAATGGAATATAGGTTCCTTAACGATCTTACTAAACATACTGAGTGCTACAGCTCATTTTTTCAGGGAGAATACCAGATAGGACTGGTATAGGCTCTGTCTTGAATTGTATGAGGCACTTTTCCATCAAATTCAACATTAAGTCGTCGGGCATCTATGCTTGTCCACCTGGGCTTGGGTATCTCCAGAACCCGGGCATAATAAAAAGCTTTTTGTTGGCGATCAAAATCAGGATCCTGCCATTGAGTGAGTAATTCAGGTTTGCCTGTTTTTGAGCTGGCAACATCATATACCGTTTCATGAGTATCGCCCTTATTGTCCAGCCAACCTTTGATAATTTGCACACGTTCCAGGTTCACACCGTCGGGGTCCTTAACTACCTTGATAATAAATGTGGGTGTTTTAGCTTCTGTTGCAATAGTAAGCCTGCCACCCATAGGCACACCTTTGCTGTAACCAATGGTTGAAAAATTCCTGTCTTCAGCATCTTCTTTTGTAAATTCCCATCCGGCAAAGACCTGAACCCTGATGCGTGGACCGGTGGTGGCATAAGTTTCCTTACGTTTCATTGCGTCGAAAAGGGCGGCACGAGTATTTTCTGTTGCCCAAACCGCTGCATAACCTGAAGCCGAAATTTCATAAGCCCAGAGATCGTAGGCTTTACCCAGTTTTCCTTTAACGACCGGATGATGATTAAGTCGGTGCAAACCAGGCTCGTAGACAGAAAACTTGCCCCAGAAATTATCTTCTCTTGCCGTGGATAAGCCGGTATGCGCATCTGTGCTGCCAATCATGCCGAATTGATATGGGTTAGTACCAACCTTGTTTTCAATACTCAATCCGATCCTTAAAGCAGATCGTGCATATTCATATTGCAACATCCAGTCTTCTTTGGCGGCGCTGGCGGTTAAATTTCCTTTATCCCAGTTTTCAAATTCAGCAAAAGGATCTTCTGGTGAAAGTAAGGGATGAGTTTCACCGTCTCCTTTTATTTGACTGACTTCATACAGGGGTTCCCAGCGATTTCTAGTCTGCGCATACTGCTGACCAATGGGGTTGCCATCAAAGTCTGTCGTTTGAAACATTAAGCCATTACTCATATTGCCATTGTGAGCAATTGCCAATATTTCACCGCCAGTACGTTTTTCATAGTCAGCAAGAAAACCCCATAGTTTTTCCGGGTCTTCGCTATCGAAAGAAGAGAAGGGCAGCATCTGACTGGCTCTGCTTCCATCGTCCTTGTAAATCACAACCCGATGAAGATTATTTCCCTTTGGCATCGAGGTCCATTCATAGCCGATAAAGGCAGTGAATTTGTTTGCCTGGTTATACTTGTCTGCAGCTTCTATTATTCGTGCCCAGGCGGAACGCATTATGCTGTTATCTTTGAAACTGGGTTTATTCACTTCAATATCGTGCAGAACTTCGAACATCGCCTTCCAGGTATTTTCTTCTTTGCCGCTGGCAATCAGATCGCCCCAGCGCCTGGTTATTTTATTTTTCATCAGCAGAGGATCTTTTGCGCGGATCCTTGGAAGTAAACCCAGGTATTCGGCATGGTCGGCGACAACCAGGAAATCTAATGGTCTGTGTAACTTTGCAATCTGACCACTGTGTCCTTCTATGGCTTCACCTCTTGCAAATCTGAATGCCTCTTCCGGCCCAATTTTGGTATTACCATTTAAGGAAGCATCAGGCGAATAGGACGTGTGCAGGTGTGTATCACCCCAATAAAGTTGGGTAGATGGATTTACTTCACCGGCATAAGTTGAACTAATACCGGAAATAACAAGAGCGAGAAGGTAAAAAGGTTTTGTATAACGCATGAGCCCTCCATCTATTGAACGTCAGTTATTCTAAAAATTGAATATCAAGTCAGTAGGCTTTATTGCGCACAAGTTAAATCGAGTGTGTTAGCGCAAAGAAAAAAAGAGATGCCATTAGGGCACCTCTTTTTTGAGAAGGAGCTAAATAAATTTCTTTGACTTGTAATTTTTAGAAGTTCATTTCAGCCTGAATTGCGACTACACGAGGTGGGTCAGCGAAAGCTGAACCACCCTTACCACCATAGAAATTTGCCAATGGAATATCATTCTTCTGGTGAGAAGTCTGTTCATCATTCAGGTTTTTTCCAATGACAGAGAAGCGGTATTTCCCATCCGGTGAGGTGAGGCTAAGCGTGGCATTAACTTTTGCATAGCTCTTCTGCACATAGTCGGGATCCAGGTCACCGGCGAGGAAAAATTTGTCGGAATAAGTGAGATCACCACCTATACCCATCTCCCAGCCATTCATAACACTCCAGGTATAATCAGCATAGATGTTGGCTTCAAAATCCGGCGCGTACTGTAAGGGTTGCCCCGACAAGTCACAAAATTGGGCAATGGCATTTCCCGCACTGTCCAGTACGCATGGGCCATTGGTATAGGAATCGAATTCGGCATCCAGCACAACGAAGGCTGCGCCGACGCCCAGTTGATCACTAACCTGCCAACGCGCATCAACGTCAAGTCCCTGAGAAGTCGCTGCTGCTGCGTTACCGACAAGGAAGCTGGCTACTGAGAAGGTCGATACTTGTAGGTTCGTGTATTCGGAATGGAAATACTCGGCATTAATATAAGCTGCGCCACCGAGAAGCGACCATTTTGCCCCGAAGGCATAGGCTTTCACACCCTCATCATCAAACTCGAAATCAGCTAATACACCAGAGGTAAAATCTTCATCAAAGCCACCGGCCTTGAATCCTTCTTTGTAATAGCCATAAACCATCAGGTCATCTGTTGCGTCCCATTCACCGGTAATGGCAAAAGGCACATCGTCAGTTTTGCGTTTGACACCGATCAGATTGTGTTCAGTACCGAAAACAAAATTATAGGCACCTTGTACCACGGGATCTGGCACGGCATTATCGAGTGTTGAAATATCAGAATACCAGAGTCGTTTATTCGTTGTTTTCCGATCTTCTGTATAGCGGACACCCAGAATCAAACGAATATCATCCGTAAAGTTAAACGTTGCCTGGCCAAAAATAGCCCAGGTTTCACCACTTTGAGTGGTTGACTGGTTTCGTCCAAGACGATCCGTTCCGAATGCGCCCGCCAGAACAGACTGACTCAGGTCAACAGAAGCCTGTAAACGCGTCTTATATTTATCATCGGAATAATAGAAGCCAGCAATGTACTCCAGAAACTGATCCGTGGTCGAGGCAAGACGGATTTCCTGAGACATTGTTTGCGAATCCTGCCGTTGTGGTCCGGCAACGACTTGCAGGTTGGTGTGATCGTTATTTGTAAGAGCTTCGAAATCGAAAGCAACATAGCTGCTAACAGAAGTGATTTGATGATTACCCACATCCCAATCCAGGGTGAGAGTCATGTTTTGTGTATTGGTGTTGTTAAACAATCCGTCAAACAAAGGATCCGATCCAACTGGCGAAGGGACTGATACATTATAATCAAAACTGGCTTCGGCATTGGGATCATTGGCCTGCGTCAGTGCCAGATGGGCGGGTGACAAAAAGCCCGGCTGGGTCGCATAACCGCCCTTTATATCGTACTCACTGATTTCAGTTTTAAGGGTGGCGGTGAATTCCGGTGTAATGTCCCACTGAACGGTACCACGGATCTGATATTGCTCACGGGCATATGGGTCAGGTGCACCCGGAAGTGAATTTTCCAGGTAGCCATCAACATCTGAATATCTGGCGGCAACGCGAATACCGACATCATCGGAAACTGGTCCGGAAACAACACCGCTAAATTCCACACCGTCATATTCAGGATCATAGTAAGCGGTAACTGAATTTTCCCACTCTTCCGTCGGTTTGCGTGATGAGACATTGAAGGCACCACTGACTACGTTTTTACCAAAAAGCACGGTTTGTGGTCCTTTTAAAACTTCAACTCGTTCAACATCAAAGAAGGGGTTGCGATAGGCACGACTTCGACTGAAATAAGCGCCGTCAATAAACATACCAACCGATTGCTCGAAACCGTAGTTCTGACCTGAGCCAACTCCACGGATAAAGATGTTAGTCGCTGCCTGTGCTTCAGACATCATGACTGAAGGCATACGAAGTGTTAATTCTTGAAGATTATTTATAGATCCATTGTCCAGCGTTACTCCACTGATAACAGACACAGCTACTGGTACTTCCAGCAGACTTTCTTCACGTTTGGTTGCGGTAACAATTATTTCTTCAATAATCGCAGCATTTAGACTTGAACAGCTGATGATGATCAGCATGTAGATAAACTGTTTTACATATTTCATTTTAAGGAGCTCCCCGATTGAACAGTTTGCAAAGTATAGTAGAGAGGCACCAGCCTACTTTTGCAGTGGATGCCAGCTTTTTAACATTTGGTGCCAAAAAACACAGAGACTGGTGTGGCATTGAAGAGACAATATATAGTAACTTTTAACGCTGGAAAGACCTATGCTTGAGCCTGAACTAAGACAAATGCGAGTCCATATTACTCATGAATGACACAATTATCACTGCAATAGAGACGCTTCGTTTGACCTCATATGGCAATTTGCTCTGGGTCAAAGTACATACAAATCAGGGCGAATCCGGATTGGGTGAGACATTTCTGGGGCCGGAATCTGTCGAATCTCATATTCACGAGACTGTTGCACCTTATTTATTAGGTAAGAACCCACTGCAAAGAGATCTGCACTGGAAGCAACTGAGAGGCTATCTTGGTTTCCGCAGTTCCGGTGCTGAAATGCGCGCGCTATCTGCGATTGATATTGCTTTATGGGATCTCTGGGGTCGAATGAGCAAGCAACCTCTGTACGATTTACTTGGTGGAAAATCACGTGATGCCATCCGTGTTTACAACACCTGTGCAGGTTACACCTACATTCGGTCAAACGAAGGTCAAAAAACATCCAACTGGGGAATTAATAAGGAGGAGTCGCAGGGACCCTATGAAGATCTGGATGCGTTTTTGAATCGAGCTGACGAGCTGGCACAAAGCCTGCTCGATGAGGGTATAACTGCAATGAAAATATGGCCGTTCGATTTTGCCGCAGAAAGATCTCTTGGCAATGACATAACCGCAGCTGAATTAAACAAGGCACTGGAACCATTCGAGAAAATTCGAAATGCGGTAGGTGACAAAATAGACATTATGGTCGAGTGTCATTCGCTCTGGAATCTAAGCACAGCAATTAAAATTTCCAGAGCACTGGAACAATTCAATCCCTACTTTATAGAAGATCCGATTAAGGCAGATAGTCTGGAAAATCTTGCCGAGTTTCGATCGCGTACCAGTATCCCGGTTTGTGCCAGTGAAACACTGGCAACGCGTTGGGGTTATCGTGATTTACTCGAAAAGCGAGCTGCAGATATTGCCATGCCAGATCTAGGTTGGGTCGGTGGTGTTTCGGAAGCGAAAAAGATTGCGAGCATGGCAGAAACATTTGGTGTTCCTGTTGCGCCCCATGACTGTACCGGTCCGATCGTGTGGGCGGCTTCTGTGCATTTATCACTAAATGCTGTTAACGCAGTATTCCAGGAGTCGGTGCGTGCTTTGTACACGGGCTGGTATAAAGATGTCGTCTGCAATTTACCGCAGGTAGAAAACGGCATGGTTTCGGTGGAAGCGAGGCCGGGCTTAGGAACTGAGTTACTACCCGATCTGGATAAGCGTGATGATGCTGTTGTTCGTATTTCGCGTCTGTAGCCTCTTCTTTTAATCGATTTGAATTTTTAACCAGAGATATATTCTTAATGAGTGATTTGAAACTTCCATTGGCTGAAAGAATTCGTAAAGGCGAGTTACTACTAGGTACTGTAATCAGCATCCAATCAGCGGAAATGACAGAAGTGCTTGCCCTGTCCGGATTTGACTGGTTGTTTATTGATGCAGAGCACGGAGGTTTTGCACCGAATGATGCCTTACCTTTGTTACAGGCAGCTGGAACCTGTCCTTGTTTAATTCGCGTACCTGCTCACGATGAAGTTTGGTTAAAAAAGGCATTAGACATTGGCCCTGCCGGCATTGTTGTGCCGCAGGTGAATAGTGCAGATGAAGCGCAAAAAATAATTGATCTTTGCCGCTACCCACCCGCAGGGACGCGAGGCATGGGCGTTTCGCGCGCATCACAATACGGATTGAATCTTGGTGACTACATAAAGACCGCAAATACCAACACTGCGATCGTACTGCAGGCCGAACATAAAGATGCGGCAGCCAATATTGAGGACATCGTAAAAGTAGAAGGTATCGATGCCATTCTCGTCGGACCGTTCGATATGTCAGCAAGTTTTGGTAAACCAGGTCAGGTAGCTGATCCTGAAGTTGTGGCGGCGATTGATACAGTTACACAGACTTGTCAAAAGGCAGGTCTGGCATTAGGAACAGCAGTTGCCGGTGCCGATGACGCAAGGACGTATATTGAGAAAGGTTATTCATTGGTGTCAGCAGGCGTGGATTCCCTACATTTGATAAATAGTGCGAAGCAAACATTGGCAGGAATGCGCTCGAATTAAAAAAAAGAGCGGAAACTTATCCTGGTAAGTGGTGGGCATTAGCTAATTACTTTTTATTAGCAAACCGGATAAGGGTAAAAATTCAGTATTTTTGGCCAGCTTTTCTTTTATGTAATTTCCTTTATGCCAGTAAACCTTCCATGCGTTTTTATATTTCATTGAGGTGATAATACGGTATTCGTCATCGACAATTTCAATTGCCGTACAATTTTCCAGGGCAATAGCCACACCTTTGGTGTTCTTCATCATCGCTTTTAATGCAGGCTGACGATGTTTCTCTACATCATAATGAGGACAAACAAGCGCATCGACGTAATCAAGACCACTGACCTTTATCAAAGTCTTATCGCTTTCATTTGCAAACTTTCTGGAATCGCTATTGCCCTGTCGAAACCAGCAAATAGAACCTGCGCTCAAACCGGATAATACAGTTCCCTGGAGTCGAGCTCGATTCATTAGCTTGTCAATTCCTAATTGACGCCAGAGGTTCATCATTCTTAATGTGTTACCGCCACCGACATAAATAATATCTGTATTCAGAATTAGTTGTTTGATTCGCTTTGCAGAAGGTTTGTCGCGATAGAGTAATAATGATTCAACACGACATTTAAGGCGATTGCCAAAATGATCATTAATCCTTTCACAATAAGCTTCATCATCAAGGCTTGCTGTAGGAATAAACAGTAATCGCGGTTTTGGCTTCCCGCTAAGGTTGACTATCTCTTCGTCAATAGCCAGGGTTTGGGGAACTCTGCCCTTCGGTAGCATGATGCGACCACCACCGATGGAGACAATCTTTCTTTTCATTTGGGTGTTATTTTTAAAAACCGCGTTTGTCTTTGATTTTCTCGTAAGCTTGTCTAATCTCGTGCGTACGGTCGGTAGCAATTTTCATCATTTCTTCCGGCAGACCTTTGGAGACGAGTTTATCCGGGTGATGCTGGCTAAGCAGGCGTCGATAAGCACGTTTTATTTCAGCATCGGTAGCCTTGTCTTTAACATTGAGAATGGCATAGGCATCTTTTAATGTCATTCCAGCGGGTTTGCCAGCCTGACCAGAACTCTGGTGATGAAATTGAGCGCGGATGGCGGCATCAATTTGTTGAAACTCACGCTGTGGAAACCTGAGGATCTCACAAACCTGTCGCAATAGCCTGAGTTCATCTTTATGCATAACGCCGTCTGCGTATGCCGCATAAAGTTGTATTTCAATAAACATGCGCTGCAGGTTTGGCCGAAAACCAATTTCCCGCTTTAGCTGTTGTATGACATCCACCAGCGGAAAATCGTTCTTTTTGCCCTCATTAAACAAGGCCATCGCTGTCTTTTTTTGCTCTGGTGACAGCTGCATCTGGCCCATTACCTGTTTGGCGATGGCTATTTCATCTTCGCTTACCTGGCCGTCGGCCTTGCAGACTGCGCCCATGACGGAAAAAGAAGCGGTAAAAAATGCTGTCTGCACGCGCTGTTGATCGCCACGCTGAAAACCGCCTGTTCCATCGGACATTTGCAGGCCTTTGTCGAAGTTGTGTCCAAGCGCTGCACCCATTAGCGCGCCCAGCGGTCCACCCAACATGAAGCCAAAAGTACCGCCCAGTAGTTTGCCCCACCAACTCATTTCATTGATCCTTTTTAATAGTGAGTTCTGATTATATCGGTATAATGCGCAGCGATTATTATTCATTTTAACTACAAAAGAAAAGTGGCATGGGAAGAGGCAATAAAAACAAGCGAAAAAACAGCGGTCCGTCCCTGGCGGATAAGGCTGACAGACACGTTTTGTACGAAGCTGCTGTGCAGTGTGCAGAGTCAGAAATTGATTTTGTTGACCAGACTTTCCAGAAACTGAGCAATCGCCAGGCGGTAAAATTGCGTGAGGATTTTTGCGGCACGACCAATTCATCCTGCGAATGGGTCAGACGTCGCGATTCAAACCAGGCTTACTGCGTTGACCTTGATCCTGATGTGCTGGCCTGGGGTAAAGAGAATCACATTAAGAAATTGTCGGATGATGAACAAAAACGCATAAATATTTTCACGGCAGATGTCATGGATGCCGTTGCTACATCCATGGACATTGTTTTGGCGATGAACTTCAGTTACTGGATATTCAAAGATCGACAGACAATGGTTCGCTATTTTCGTAGCGTATATGAGAGTCTGGTGGATGATGGTGTTTTTTTTCTTGATAGCTTTGGTGGCTATGAATCTTTCAAGGAGATGGAAGAAAGTACAAAGCACGATGGTTTTACCTATATCTGGGATCAATCATTTTACAATCCGATTACTGGCGACGGTCGATTCTATATTCATTTTAAATTCAAAGATGGCTCAAGTATTAAAAAGGCCTTTACCTACGAATGGCGTGTCTGGACCTTACCGGAGATAACAGAGATGTTGACTGAAGCTGGTTTCAAAGCCGAGGTTTATTGGGAAGGCGAAGATGAAGATGGTGAAGGCAACGGTGAGTTTGAAGCAACTACGGATGGCGAAGCCGATGCAGGCTGGATTGCTTATATCGTTGCGCAGAAATAGTAGCGACATTATTCATCTGTAAATATCTCATTTCCGCAATTTCGAAATAATAATTCGGCCTGTTATTCAAACAGGCCATCTATCACCTTGCTGGCAATTTAGTAATGTTGTAAATATGTGCAGGTGGAATCCGCATGATTTACCAACCATCAAAATAATCTTACTAATTCAATATCTTGCCAAATAAAAGAACAGTGAAGAAAAAGGGATCTACGACTGGATAACTACGGCCAAGGTCACTGATATTGGCACCAAAAAAAAGCACAGCTATACTCAATTGATTGAAAAGGAGAAACCGGGAGTTATTCCTCTCATGTACATCACTACAACAAGCGCCAAATAACTACGGCCATGGCCATAGAATAAACCGTTATGATTCAAGCAACACATCGACATGATTGATAATATCCTTGGCGTTTTAGCGACTACTGCAGTAACAATTGGAGGGTTCACTGTAATAGCAAGTGTGCTGGGCGCACAACTTATTGGTTCGCGTACAGGCGAGGCGTGGTTAGCCTTTTTTATCGTTACAGAAAGTCTATATTCGTTAATCGTAGTCCTTTTGCCTCTAATTCTCAGTACTTATCCCGTTGATAATAGCCTTGTTTGGCAAATATCCAGCATTCTATCCATTGTGATTAATATTCCGTTTTATCTGATGCTTACAAGATTTGCTGAATTTCACAAAAATAATGTAAGAAAGCGATTGCTAGAGACAATCACCTATAGCTTCATTATTTTTATTGATGTAGTTGCAATGCTTATTTTTTTATTTTTGGCAATAGGAGTATGGGTAAAGGAAGAATGGGGTATCGCATTATACGTCACTGCCGCCTCACTGTTGCTACTGGAGGCCATTTGGGCGGTAGTGTTATTGGTGCTGAGAACATTTATGAGTGTAGTGGATGAGAGCACAAATGAATCATAACGAATGGCTCCAGAACGACGCGCAAAAAACGCGCGCGTCTGAGCCTAGACGTTAGCTGTCTTGAAAAATAGTATTACAAAAATCATAGGAACTAGTGGAGCCTTAATCACTTTTGTGCTCTTTTTAAGTGGTTGCGATGATGGGCATTTGAGAGGAAAGGTTACAGAGTCATCTGATGGAGAAACGTACTTTGCAGTAATTGATAATAATGGAGGTCATTGTGGGCCGATATTACTAGATGGCATAGAATGGATTCATCCTGTAGGTGAAAAGGCTAAAATCATCCCAGGAAGACACACAATTAAATGTGGATCGACGATTTCATTTGAGGTTCCATCAGGGGTACTTTACGAATTTGATTATTGGGGTCCATGACAGAAACAGCTAACAAGGCAATCGAGGTCGACTGGGCAAAGTGCCGCTTCGCTTTACTTTCCCCAGCGGCTCATCGCAGACGTTATGTGATACAGATAGAATGAAAAAACTAGTTTTATTCCTGAGAAACTTACTTCTTCCTGCTTTCATACACTTTCTGATTGTTGGTGCCTTTAGTACTATAGATCCATGTAATAATAATCCAGGTTGCATGGCAGGATCATCTACATTCTATTTCCTTTTGCTGATCACGACTCCTGTAATGCTTGTTCTTTTTGTTGGTAGTATTATTCAGCTGATGATAGAAGAACCAAATTATTCGAAATATTTGATAATTAACCTAGGGATTGCACTAATTCCAATTCCATTAGTGGCAGGCATAATATATGGAATCAGAACATTCACATAACAAGACAGTCAACCCGTCGCGCTCTTTAGTAATGGCGCTGCGCGATAACAATTATAACGCGGGCGTTATGTGTCTAAAAGAGTTCAATTATGACTGACTTAGAAGTAATTTATCAGCTTTCTGAAGTTTACAACCGCGTCTGGAATATGAGTCAGTGGTGGGCGAGTATTTCTTTCATGATTATTGCGATATCCCATTTCACTTCTCATAAACTAAATAAGTTTTTAGTTGGAATTATACTAATTCTATATATGGCATTTTCAATTTGGCTATATAGATTTTCCACCTATAACGTTTCAATAATTTTTGGCTTATTACAAGATCTTCAGAACCTTATCGACTCAGGAGTACCGCTATCTCAGGGTGCTATTCGATATTTGGCAGTAAAAGAAGACTGGATTACGCCAATATTCATTAACATCGCTCAAGCTGGAACTTTCATTGCGACTATTTCGTACGTAATCTATTGTCAGTTGGATATAAGTAAAAAAAGTGACGGATGATGAACACACATATCAAGTGCCTCCAGATCGACGCCAAAAAGCGGTGCGACTGAGCCAAGACGTTATGCACACTGAATTATATCGCTTGAAAAAAATTGAATTGAATTTTTAATTATTATGTTTTCATTGAATGTCAGTTGAATCTCTTATGCTTATGGGCATTATTTTTATCGGTGTGATTTTGATTGCCTCGATTAAAAGTATCCATTGTCCATATTGGCAACTACCTCTTGGGGCTAGTTTATTAATTGGAAG
Source organism: Gammaproteobacteria bacterium (assembly GCA_018676275.1). Lineage (GTDB taxonomy): Bacteria > Pseudomonadota > Gammaproteobacteria > Eutrophobiales > Eutrophobiaceae > WLWS01. The sequence continues at coordinate 30,215 of JABHFC010000440.1, forward strand.
CGTAATCCTAAGTTTAATAGCGCCGGTCACCTGGGTTGAAGTGGGATTATCTTGGTTTTTCGGTGCCGGGACTGCTATCTTGGCTGTTGTAGTTCGCGCATACCAAGATAGCAGGTGAAGTGATTATCGCGACGTTATGATCTAGATACAATCTGGCTAAGGGTGTTTGATAATTAACAAATAGTAAGGAGAGAATTATGGCTAAAGGTCGAGATGCAAAAAAAGCAGTTAAAAGGAAGTCTGAAAAGACTTTGAAAGAAAAACGTCAGGAAAAAAAGGAAAAGAAAGCCAATAGAAAATAAACATGGTTTCTGAATATAATATTTAGAAATTGTTTTTTGAGATGCAAAACATAACAAGCTCTTCCAGCGCGACGCCAATAGCGGTACGCCTGAGGCAAACGTTATGCATAAAGAGTGAGACATGAAATCTATTTTTTTCTACGGGCTTTTTATGGATGAGGTGCTTCTTAAAAAGAACGGAGTAAATCCATCAAATTCAACTCAAGCCCGTATTGATGGTTATGGTTTGAGAATTGGAAAACGGGCAACACTCGTTGAATCAGAAGCCGAGAGTGTATATGGAGTGATTATGTCGCTGAGCACAGAGGGCGTAAATAATCTTTATAGTGCAGATAGCGTCTCAGATTATATTCCAGAAGATCTGATCGCGATTACTCCAGACAATGAAACTTTGCCAGTAATTTCTTACAATCTGCCATTAGTAAAATTGACCGGTCAAAACAAAGAATATGCTAAATCACTATGTCTCGTGGCAAAAAAGGTCGGCCTCCCATCTGAGTATGTAAAAGAAATAGAGAAATGGACAGTTTGAAAATGCCTAACAAGTTGCTCCAGAGTAACTCCAAAAAGCTTCTCAACAGAGGCAAACGTTATGAATCCAGGATGAAATATGGGCGATAGATTTGAAAAACTCAGTGAGAAACACATCGATTTTATCTCACGGCAGCATATGTTTTTTGTTGGCACTGCAGGTACTGAAGGCTTCGTAAATGTCTCACCGAAAGGAATGGATACCTTTCGAGTTATAAATGATACGAACGTAGCCTGGTTAAATTTGACTGGAAGCGGTAACGAAACAGCTGCTCATGTACTGGAAAGCGACCGCATGACGATTATGTTTTGTTCTTTTGATAAGCATCCAATAATTTTGAGATTGTATGGTAATGCATCGGTCACTCATCCTCGAGACCAGAAGTGGGATGAACTCATTCGTTTATTTCCGGAATACCCGGGTGCGCGTCAAATCTTTGAACTCAATCTGGAACTGGTTTTAGCATCTTGTGGTTATGCTGTTCCATATTATGAGCTGAAAGGTGAGCGCCCGACACTTGGAAAATGGGCAGATAGCAAAGGCAGAGATGGGATCGAGGAATATTGGCAGGAGAGAAACACAGAAAGTCTCAATAAAAAACCTACCGGAATAGAAGACGATGCATAACAAACGAATGCAGTCCGACATACCACTCGTAGTTTAGCTCTGGTGCGAGACCTTACTCAGGGTTAACCTTCTTTTCCATCTCTTCAATGGTGAGATGTCTTACATCTTTTCCTTCAACAAAATAAACAACATATTCGCAAATGTTGCGGGCATGATCACCAATACGTTCAAGTGACCTTACGGTCCAGACTGCATCAATGACGGCGCTGATACTGCGTGGATCTTCCATCATGTAAGTGATCAGTTGTCGGAGAATTGCGGCATATTGTTCGTCCGACTCTGGTTCCCTGGCCGCTGTTTTTACGGCTGCTGCAGAGTCCATACGGGCGAAAGCGTCCAATGCATCGCGAACCATTTCACTTACATAGTTACCCATGGCGTTGATACCGACATAGTAAGACTTTGTGCCTTGTTTCTCGGTAAGATAGATAGCCATCTGCGCAACCTTTTCGGCTTCATCACCGATACGTTCCAGATCGGTAATTGTTTTGATAACCGCAGTGATTAGCCGGAGATCTTTTGCCGCAGGTTGTCTACGTGCGAGTATCTGTGTGCATTCTTCGTCGATGGATACTTCGTAAGAATTAACGCTGGGTTCATTGGTGATTACTGTCTGCCCCAATTCGATATCTGAATCAGTTAAAGCCTGCAACGCGTCAGTGATTTGCTTTTCAACAAGACCACCCATTGCCATTACCCTGCCACGGATATTATCTAGCTCGTTATCAAATTGTTTGGATATGTGTTGACTCATAGTGTTTCTCCGGGTCAGTCCTAACCGTAACGACCTGTAATATAATCTTCAGTCATTTTTTGTGCCGGTTTTGTAAATATAGTATTGGTGTCATTGAATTCAATTAACTCGCCCAGGTACATGTAGGCAGTATAGTCAGATACTCGTGCGGCCTGTTGCATGTTATGCGTAACGATAACAATGGTGTAATCCGATTTCAGTTCATATATCAATTCTTCAATCTTCAAAGTTGAAATAGGATCAAGTGCAGAGGCTGGTTCATCGAGAAGTAGTACCTCAGGTTCAATTGCGATAGCTCGAGCGATTACCAGGCGCTGTTGTTGACCACCAGAGAGTCCCATGGCGTTGTCTTCCAGGCGATCTTTAACTTCATCCCACAATGCTGCATGTTTTAATGATTTTTCTACTGCTTCATCCAGCACACGTCGACTTTTGACACCCTGTATTCGTAAACCATAGGCGACATTCTCATAAATGGACTTGGGAAAGGGGTTGGGTTTCTGGAATACCATACCGATACGACGGCGTAGTTCCGCAACGTTAACGGTCTTTTCGTAGATGTTATTATCGTGTAACTTTATTGAGCCCCTGATATCGACATCAGTGATCAAATCATTCATACGGTTAAAGCAACGTAACAAGGTTGATTTGCCACAACCACTGGGACCGATAAATGCTGTCACCCGTTTTTCCGGGATCTGCATAGTGATATTGTTTAGTGCCTGTTTCTCACTATAAAATAAATTTAAATCATCCACGTGCAAACAGATAGCTTCATTGGCAAGCACCATTGGCCCATCATTTTGTGTCAGACCACTCATATCGAAGGCGTGTGTGGGCGTGTCACGAGTGACAGTATCAGCTTCTGTTTCAATATTATTCGGCTGCACGGTATTTTTCTCTTAGATTATTGCGAATTCTGATCGCGGTAAGATTGAGTACAATTATTATTAAAATCAATAGCAGGGCGGTGGCGTACACCAGTGGTCGGGCTGCTTCTACATTCGGACTCTGGAATCCCACATCATAAATATGAAAACCCAGGTGCATGAATTTTCTTTCCATGTGCAGGTAAGGAAAATTAGCATCCAGTGGCAGGGTTGGTGCCAGCTTCACCACGCCTACTAACATAAGCGGAGCCACTTCACCGGCGGCTCGGGCAATAGCCAATATCATGCCGGTCATTATGGCCGAGGCTGTCATTGGCATGACGGTTCGCCAGAGGGTTTCCGCCTTGGTCGCGCCCAGGGCCAAACTACCCTCGCGCAATGCTCGTGGCACACGCGAAAGTCCCTCTTCTGTTGCGACAATGACCACTGGGACGGTCAATATAGCCAGTGTCAATGAAGCCCACATTAAACCCGGGGTGCCGAAGGTTGGCGTCGGCAGAGCCTCAGGATAAAAGAGTTCATCGATAGAGCCACCAAGGAAGTAGACAAAAAAACCAAGGCCAAAAACGCCATAGACAACAGACGGAACACCAGCAAGGTTATTTACGGCGATACGTATAAGTCGAGTCAGTGGTCCCTGTTTCGCATACTCGTGTAAATAAACTGCTGCGACAACGCCAAAGGGTGTAACTATAAGCGCCATCAACATCACCATTAATACAGTACCGAAGATAGCTGGGAAGATGCCCCCTTCCGTATTAGCTTCACGTGGATCATCACTCATGAATTCCCAGAGTTTAATAAAATAAAATCCGAAACGCTGAAGCTGGGACATTGCGTTAGGGCGATAGGCGCGAACTATTTTTGAGAGGGGTATTTCTACAGTATTACCTTCGGCAGTAGTGGCAGTAATAGAGGCCTTGTTAAATTGCAGGTATAGCTTTTCCAGTTTTTTAGTGAGCACGTCGTAATCATCTTGCAATGATTGTCTTTTAGTCTTGATTTCATCGTAAGGCGCTTTTGCCTTGATCTCTTTAAGCTCAAGCCCACGTTGTTGCAGACGCAAACGCTCCATCTCATAATTGATTTTGCCAATCAGGTCTTTTTCTATGTGTCTTATTTCATCGTGAATAATGTCATTACTATCAAGATAGGATTGAAACAGATCCCAGTCATTTTCTTTACCGGTAACAACTTCATTATCTTCTTTTACGTTTTGCAGGTATCCGTAGAAATTCCCCCACTCGCGTCGTTCAAGGATCATTAGTTCAACTGGAAATGACTGTTCGCCAATAGACGATTTCAGCACCCAGCGAAAATCAAGCCCGGTGATATCGCGATTACCGGTTTTAAATAAATAGCGATCGACAGTTTTGCCATCGTGATCTGCATTTGTGCCGCCACTTACACGAGCCATTGGTACAGTCTCTTCATCGACAAGCTCACCAACTATTATGCTGGTGCTGCCATCATTTTCCAGATAATCAAACAGGCTTACCTGGCTTGGCCAGAAGTGCCCCATACCGCGTACTGCAATCAGGCCAATCAAGCCAATGACCATCAGCACCGAGATGCTTACTGCACCGGCGTTTAGCCAGATGTAGGGAGTGCCGGTATCAAACCAGTTTTTTAGATTAGTGAACATTAGAGTGAACTATATTTTTCACGCAGGCGTTGGCGCACAAGTTCTGCGACAGTGTTGACGACAAATGTAGCAGCGAACAAAACCAGTCCGGCTAGAAAAAGAATACGATAATGCGTACTGTTAACTTCTGCCTCCGGCATTTCCACGGCAATGTTTGCAGATAGTGCCCGAAAGCCCTGAAACATATTCATGTCCATAATGGCAGTATTGCCAGTAGCCATCACCACGATCATGGTTTCACCGACGGCACGTCCAAGACCTATCATGACCGCGGAAAATATGCCCGGGCTGGCGGTAAGCAGAATTACTTTAATCATGGTTTGCCAGGGAGTTGCCCCCAAAGCCAGAGAGCCCATGGTCAGGTGTCGCGGTACGGCGTAAATTGCATCTTCGCTTATCGAAAAAATAGTCGGGATGACTGCAAAACCAATAGCAATTCCGACAATTAGTGAATTGCGTTGGTCATAAGTGATACCAAAATTTTCGGTTATCCATAAAGGTGTATTTCCATCAAATAGTAATAATTCCACCGGCTGACTCAGCCAGATGCTAAACATTATTGCCAGGATAATAATCGGTGTAAGTATTGCAGCTTCCCAACCATCGGGAACGGACTTGCGTAAATTTTCAGGTAATGACTGCCAAATGCGTGCACTCGCCAATATTGCCAGGGGTACCAGTAGCATAACCAGAAAAAAACCAGGTAGATGTTGTTCAATAAAGGGCGCAAACCAGAGTCCTGCCATAAAACCGAGAATAACTGTGGGTAAGGCTGCCATGATTTCAATAGTCGGTTTGACAACATTACGCATGCGCGCAGACATAAAGTAGGCAGTGTAGATTGCGCCCATTATTGCCAAAGGCACAGCAAACAACATGGCATACAGGGCTGCTTTCAATGTACCAAATGCCAATGGTGTAAGACTGAACTTCGGCTCAAAATCACTGCTTGCAGAGGAGGATTGCCAGATGAACTCAGCTTTTTCCCGGCTTTCGTACCAGACTTTTCCCCAAATGGATTGCCAGGAGATTTCGGGATGTTCGTTATCAAGCAAAAAGAATTTCAAGCCACCTGAGTTGTTCTCTACCAGCATGGCATTCGCCCTTGGTGCAACGGCCAACTGGGTAAGTGCTTCTTCAGAAATTTGCTCTAGCTTGACCGTACGATGGGCGGTGGTGTGATAGATCCCCACAGTCCCCTGTTTATCTATTGCGAGAAATCCTTTACGAAAATACTCAGCAGCGATACCTGTAATACTTTCTTTTTGTGAATCGAAATGGCGAATATGTTGGAGCGTATAATTGTTTTCAGCATCCCGTACCGGGAACCACTGGGCAATACGTCCACTACTATCTCCAACCAGGATGGAGATTCCGCCACCCAGAAATTTAAGACTGGATACCCGGCGATCTTCTGAGACTGCATGTACACGCTGAATTAATCTTGGTGCAGTTTTATCAGTGAGATTGTAATAGGAGATAAAGCCCTCAGCATCGGCGATGTATAATTCATTTTGTTCAATATCCAGAACTACGTGAGTGAGTTCGTGTTGAAAAGGAATCAGGCTCTGTGTGCGAATGATTTCAACTTCATCACTGAGGAAAGATTCCTCCCTGCTAAAATTGGTTAAAGATATTATTGAATCATTTGTTACTGCGACAATAGTTGCCTGCTCACCATCCCACTGTGCTGTTAGATGTTTAATCGCTGCATTAGCGGGGCTGATTAGTAAAGGTTCATTGCCAAGAGGAAATTCGATCACCGGCGTAATAAGTCGAACATCATTGGGGTAGCTAATCCGGTAATTATGGGAAGCCAATACAACAGTACCGTCACTCAGGCCAAGTGAAAGCAATCTTTCTGTTGGATCGCCGGCAGAAAAAGCGGTGATTGCCTGGTCTGTAGTTTCAATAAGCGCTTTTTGTTTAACAGTACTCCCCGAAAGTGTGTCAAAAAAGATTGCCTGTCCAGCAGTAGTGACGCGTAATCCAATTTCATGCTGTTCTTCCATGGCGTAATAGAGTGATTCTTCAGAATCATTTCCCGGCAATTGATAGCTGGCTGCAAGCTCAATATCAGCCGGCTTGAACATGGGTAGTACAACATAGAGCAGATAAAAAGCGATGAGGACGATGGCGATTATGACGCTGATGCCACCAATTGCCATCAGGTAACGTGTAGTCGTGTCTGTGATATTACGCCAGTGTCGATGACGCAAAGCGGCTGCGGAATTAAAATCCGGTAAAAGTGAATCTGTGTTGGTTTCAGCCTGTGACATTCGGGCAGTGTAAAGGGCAATTGTGACAGTATTGTTAAGGCGCTAATAATTTGTAGAGGAAGGTACATCATGCCCCGCAAAATGCGGGGCTTGATGTGTGACAGGAGGTATACCGGAGGAGTGAAATACCTCCTTGCAGCTTATTTTCCAGCTAAGTCCAGATCGGCTAATTGCTTAGCAGCGACTTTACCTGGCAGAGGGATGTAGCCATCTTTCACCACTACTTTCTGGCCAGCCTGAGATAGCACCATTTTGACAAATTCGCTTTCCAGCGGAGCAAGTGGCTTGTTCGGATGCTTATTGACATAGACATAAAGGAAGCGCCCGAGTGGGTATTTACCACTAGATGCATTCTCCGGGGTGGCATCAATGAATACTGAGTCAGGCTTTTTCGCCAATGCGACTGCACGTACACCCGATGTCTTATAGCCAATACCGGAATAACCAATACCATTAATAGATTTGGTAATACCCTGTACAACAGAAGCAGAACCGGGCTGTTCGTTTACGGTATTTTTGAAGTCACCTTTACATAGCGCTTTTTTCTTGAAGTAGCCATAGGTGCCGGAAACCGAATTGCGTCCATATAATTGAACCGGACGATTCGACCAGTCTCCACTTAAACCTAACTGTCCCCAGGTGTTCAGATCTTCACTGTAGGCGCATTTTCTTGTAGCGGAAAAAAGAGCGTCAACCTGAGGAATGGTAAGTCCTTTTATCGGGTTGTCTTTATTCACATAAACTGCCAATGCATCAATAGCAACTGCAATTGCCGTAGGCTTGTAGCCATATTTTGATTCGAAAGATGCCAGTTCCTTGTCTTTCATTTTGCGGCTCATCGGACCGAAATTGGAGGTGCCTTCAGTCAGGGCTGGTGGCGCAGTGGATGAACCTGCTGCCTGGATTTGGACATTAACATTAGGGTATAGCCTTTTGAATTCCTCTGCCCACAGAGTCATCAGGTTCGCCAATGTATCTGAGCCGACGCTGATGATACTGCCGGATACACCGCTGGCCTTTTCATATTGCGGCAAGGTCGAATCGACCATCGATTCGGAGTAGGTGGTTGGTGCTATTAGACCTAATATCAGCACACCCAATAATAGTTGAATTTGTTTTTTCATTTGCTCAAGCTTCTCCAAAAATAGTGTTATGAATGTCAGCGTCGAAGTTGCCAGCCATCAATGACACAAATATTAACGAAATATGACAGTTTCAAGACAAGGCCGAAAAGAGCTGTTGCCGGGGTCAAATGCTGAGGGGAATTGAATCAGGTTGAACAATTAGATCTACAGGAAAGTCACAACGAAAAGTACTACCCCGACCTATAGCACTTTCAATCTCCAGTGTTGCCCTATGCTTTACCAACACATGTTTGACAATGGCAAGGCCGAGGCCGGTGCCACCTTTATCGCGAGAACGACCCGGGTCAACCCGATAAAAACGTTCAGTCAGGCGTGAGATATGCTCGGGGGCAATACCTTCACCACTATCAGTCGCGGCAAAATGGGCTCCGTTGTTGTCCTGGTACCAGTCAATCTGAATATCAGATCCTTTGGGTGAATATTTTACGGCATTAAAAACCAGGTTAGAAAAAGCACTGTGCAGGTCTTTTTCGTCACCTTTTAGCCATAGCTCAGGGTCTATGTCGAAAGTGATCTTGTGCGGGTTGAGACCACCACTTAATTGAATCGCCTCCTGACAGATGGATGTAATTATATCGGGTACATTAATCCGCTTCTCTGAACTGGGTTTTTGTTCCGACTCTAACGATGCCAGTTTCAGCAGACTTTCAATCATAGTTCGCATCCTGTCCGCCTGTCTGCGCATTCGTGAGATCTGATCCTGCCAGACTGTTGGCGAACCGTTATCGTCATCACTAAAGGCTTCAAGATAGCCCGATATGACGGTTAGCGGCGTACGTAATTCGTGCGAAGCGTTGGCGATGAAGTCGGTTCGCATTTGATTAATACGATGGAGTTTCGTTATGTTGCGTGCCACCAGCAATCGTTGGTTGTTACCATAAGGAGAAACACGAATCTCCAGTTGTAACTCAGCATCAGCTGGCGCAACTATTTCTATGTGTTTTTCCGGTGAATGTTTACTTGCATCTTCCAGGAAAGATAACAATTCGGGGTAACGGATTAGGTTTGAAATACGTTGTTCAGAATCCTGTGGCCAGCGTACACCGATATATTTGCGGGCTTTTTCGTTAGCCCATTCAATTTTGTCATTTTCACCCAGGACAACTATTGCATCAGGAAGTGCAGCAACGGCTTTCTGAAAACGTTTCAGATAGTTTGATAATTTTTTTTTGCGTTTATTGTGACGCGAACGGCGGTAGTCAAATTCCCTGGCGATTTGGTCAACCAGGCCGGAGTGTTCTGGAGTTTCGTGTTGACTGCGTTTTTGTAGCCATAGCAGCAATTGTTTGAACGCCCGATATTGCCAGTAAACATAGCCGGATAGACCTGTGAGTAGACAAAGAAGAATTTGCCCTGTGAGTAGTCCGATAATGAAACTACCAGACATGACAGCAAGTAATCGCCAGAGATCCTCTTTCATAAACTATTTACTGGAAAAGCGATACCCTACGCTGCGAACCGTCTGGATGAACTTGTCGTAGTTATAGGGAGCAAGTGTTTGTCGGAGCCTTCGAATGTGTACATCAACAGTACGTTCTTCAACATAGACATTTTGTCCCCAGACCTGGTCCAGTAGTTGTGTACGGCTATATACCCGTTCCGGGTGGGTAATAAAAAACTGTAGCAGACGAAATTCAGTGGGACTGATTTCAATAGTTTCTTCATTCGCTGTGACCCGGTAGGTTTCCGGATCCAGCGTTAATCCTTCAACCTGGATCAGTCCCTGTGCTTTATCTTGATCAGAGCGCCGCAATACTGCACGTATTCTTGCCAAAAGTTCTTTTGTTGAAAAAGGCTTGGTGATGTAATCGTCGGCACCGATGTCCAGGGCACGCACTTTATCCGTCTCATCACTTCTGGCGGTTAACATGATGATGGGAATGGATTTGGTTTCCGGGTTATTCCTTAAACGGCGTGCGTAATCAACACCACTAACGCCAGGTAACATCCAGTCAAGCAAAATCAGATCGGGTTTATCTCGTGAAATTATTTCCTGGGCCTGATCAACATCGGCAGCTTCTTCGAATGCATAGGCGTTTTTCATCAGGGTATAGCCCAGCATCTCGCGGATGGCGGCCTCATCCTCGACGATGAGAATTTTTCCTTTCATGGATTTAGCATTTTGGTCAAACACCCGAAATATTAAACAGTGCCGATGTTACAGTTTAATGACAAGGACGTAATTGTGTCCGGTTAAAAGTCCAGTATTCCCCTCTTTTTCGGAAAAGCCGGGTTTTTGTCATATTTTTGTCACATATATTTCATTTATTTGTAACGCAAGAGTCATTTCGTCTTAACAGATCGCCATTAATCTTCTCTTCCAGATTTCACATCTTTATTCCAATTCGGATATGAAGATAACAAATTGATTATAGACTTAAGAGGAGATATTTGGTGAGAATTAACTATAGATTAAAGACAGCTTTAATAACGGTAGTAATGGGGTTTGTATTGTCACTTTCAGGTCCTGCATATGCGATGAATGATGCGATGCTGGATTTGCTAAAGATATTAAGAGACAAAGGCAGTTTAACTAATGATGAATACAGCTTGCTGGTTAATGCTGCAAAGGCAGATACCGAAAAAGCTGAGGCAGCTACCACTAAACTGGTTGCAAAGGTGGATGAGACAAGCCAGAGCCTGCCGAAGATTACGACAAAAGGGAAACTGAAAATTGAGTCAGCAGACGGTCAACATTCCTTTCAGCCAATAGGTCGGGTTTTCTGGGACACGGTCAGGGTTGACGAT
>JABHFC010000441.1 GCA_018676275.1 Gammaproteobacteria bacterium
GGCTCCAGATTGTCCTTGCCGACATGCTCAACGCCTTTTTTCAAAGCGTAGTCATTTGCTCCAAGGAAAAAAGCCAGACCCGGCGCATCCGCTATCAACTCCATATCACCGCTGTAAATAGAGATACCAAAATCAAGAACTTCATAGATTACCGGACTAAATGCGGTTCGAATCAATGTCCTCCGCATTTCTTCTGCTGCAGAACCAAGATAATTGTGAATGACGCTAACCGTTGAACTTTCCATTCGTATCAACCTGAAGTTTATATTGTCGTTTTTATAATAAGATGCCCGAAATCATCGACACAACACACCTGACTTGTGTAAATAACGGTAGTTGAAGTCCCTTCATCGATAATTGCAGGGCCTTCAATAGAACTGCCCGGGCTCAACAGTTCACGGTTAACAACTTTAAATTCTTTGAGAGCTTTATCCTTAAAACAATAAGCATTGCGCGTGCTGACAATATTTTCAATATCAGTTACATCTAATCCGGAGCGCTTCTTTAATTCTGGTTTCGCCATAATACTCAAACCCGTAACACGCAGGTTGACTAACTCTATTGGCTGTTCGGTTCTGTGTCCGTAACGTTGTTCATGAGCGGAATCAAACGCGGAACGGAGAGCATCATAATCAGGCATTCCGTTTATCTGGATCTTTAGAGAATGTTCCTGACCCAGGTAACGCATTTCCAAATTTCGAATCATCACCTGTTCGCTTTCCTTTGCGCCCTGTTTATCCAGGATTCCTTTTGCTTCATCTTCCATTGACAGCAACATTTCATCTAGTGAAGCCAATATTGAATCATTTATCTCGGCAACAAAGGTACGTGAAACATCAGTAGCCAGATCGGACATCAGCATACCCCAGGCAGAGAATGCCGCTGGTACGTGAGGAATAATTGTATTGGGTATACCCATTTCCAGAGCCAATAGCGGTGCTATTAGCGGACCCGCGCCACCAAATGCGAGAATTGAGAATTCCTTGTGGTCTTTTCCCTGTTCAACTGTTATCTCTCGCACCGCGCCCTCGGTTTGAGCAATCAACACGGAGAAAATACCAGCGGCAGTTTGCACTATCTCAGAGTTCATGGGTGTTGCCAATTTGCTTTCCAGCCCTGTCCATGCGGCTGCGCTGTCGAGCGGTAATTGGCCCTTCAAAAAATTCTCCGGGTCAATAAACCCAAGTGCCAAAGCGGCATCTGTCAAAGTCGGTTGAGTGCCACCACGGGCATAAGCAATTGGTCCGGGAGTAGAGCCTGCACTTTGCGGTCCCAACCTGAGCATACCTTCTTCCAGCCAGGCTATAGAACCACCACCAGCACCGATGCAGCGAATATCATAAGTAGGAATTAAAACCGGCATATGCTGTAGACGAGTTTCATGTATGACGCCCGGTTCTGCTTTGTCAATAACACAGGTATCGAGACTGGTACCACCAAAGTCCATGGTCAATATCTGATCCAGTTGTAATTCTTTTGATAAATAAGCAGCACCGATAATACCACCGGCCGGACCGGACAGAACACTATCCAAAGGCCTGTATTTTGCTGCCTGGGCCGTCATGGCACCGCCGCTGCTGCGCATTATCAAAAAACGACCGGTGAAACCCTTCTTTTGCAATTGCAGGTCGAGGTCATCGATATATTTCTCGAAAATAGAACGGACATAGGCATCCAGTACAGTCGTGCAGCTACGCTCGAACTCACGATGCTCACGGACAACCTGATGGGAAACCGAAAGGTAAATATCAGGAAAGGTTTCACGGACAAGTCTGGCTATTTGTTTTTCGTGCTGCGGGTTTTTATAAGAATGCAAACAGCAGACTGCAATCGAATCAACACCTTGTTTGTTAACCAGATACCTTGCGGCCTCAATTACAGCTTTTTCATCCAGTTCGACATCGATCTTACCGTTGACCGTGATACGGCCCGGTACGCCGACAATACAACGTCTGGGAACCAGTGGTACAGGGCGTTGATAATGCATGTCGTACATATGATCGGCGGGTAAGTCACCTCGACCCAATTCCAGAATGTCGCGAAAACCCTGATTGGTGATGAGTCCGGTCTTTGCTCCGCGACGTTCTATAATTGCATTGAGTCCAAGCGTTGTGCCATGTACGATCGTTTCAACATTAGAAAGACTAATTTCTAGTTTTTCAATAGCATTTAAAACACCTGTGGAGGAGTTTTCCGGTGTAGTCATCGCTTTCTCTAATCGAGTTTCACCTGTTTCCCGATTGAAAAGAATTGCATCGACAAAAGTACCACCGATATCGATACCCAGACTATATTTTTTCATTCGCGATCATCTCTTACGATCGCTCCGCCTTGCATGACGAAAAATATTTCTCTGAGATTTCGAACATCTTCAACAGGGTTAGCGGTAGTAGCAATGAAATCAGCTTTGGCGCCGGGCTTTATTACACCCAGGTTATTACTTCTTATAAGTTTGGCTGCATTTAGCGTAGCTGTTTGTACAGCCTGTAACGGACTTAGTCCTGCTTCAACACAATGTTCCATTTCGCGTACGACAATGGGTGCTCCATCATCGCTGTCACCAGGAGGGATATCTGTGCCATTGACCAGGGTGACTCCAGCTTTAACTGCTGTCTTTATACTTTCCAGATGATCAGGTGCCGCAGAGACCGCTTTACATATCGTCCACTCTTCAAAACCATGCTGACTCATCCAGTCTTTTGAACGTGTCACACCAAGTGTAGGTACGATAAAGCCATCGATTTCTTTTATTGCGGATGCTGTTTTTGCATCAAGATTATAGGTATGTTCAAAACAGCGCACGCCGGCCTTGACACCTCTCATGATTGGTCCTGAATCACCAACGTGTGCACATACATAGGTCCCTTTACTTTTGGCAACTTCAACCGTTGCTTGAATCTCTTCATCGGACATTTGTGATTCATCGAATGTTTCGTCTTTATGGGCAATGCCGCCTGTCAGAAATATCTTGATATGGTTTGCGCCGGCCAGCAGGTCCTCGCGACACTTCTTTCTGAAGTCGTCAGCACCGTCAGCCTCGGCGGTAAAACCGTGACCATGACCACCTGTCACAGACACTCCCAGGCCCGCTGAAAAGATACGTGGGCCGGTTACCCAGCCAGCGGCAATTGATTTGCGCAATGCGATATCAGCCCGGTTTGTTTCACCCACGGTACGAACCGTTGTAACTCCTGCTTTTAACGCGTCTTGTCCGCGCCGATAAGTGCGAAATGCGGTCATTGCAGCATCTTCATTCGGATCACTGAGGTGAAAAGGAAAAACAATAGTCAGATGGGTATGACAGCTGATTAAACCAGGCAGAATATAGGCACCCTGCATATCAATAACCAGAGAGCTACCTCTTTCATCAACAGTATTATCAATAGTTTGGATTTCATCATTTTGGATAGAGATTGCGACTTGGCTAATCTCCCCGTTTTCTACATTAATAACACGGCAGTTTTTTAGAATTTTCAGCATTGCAAATTTTCACTAGCGAAAGTATAAGAAACCCATTAAACAGAGTTATTTAGCAAGATTCAACTGGGGAATAGTGCAGTTTCCACTTAAACGGGATAGTTACTGCTTGTAATTGCAATACTTAATATTAAAGTTAATGCTCTGTAGCATTATTTCAGTTAGACAAGATAATAATCAGCAAAGTAATTGTTGTCGCCGGGCTTCGATTACCGCAGTACTACGCTAACTTACTCTCAATTTCGAATAAACTTTGTTCAGAGATTCATTTACAGACGCCTAATAGACCTGCATCATATAGGATCGGAATTAAGGCGAATTTGTGAAACCTACTCAACTGATGGTAAGAAATGAGATGACTGACGATCTGGATATTCTACCCGAAAGGTTTTTCGGTTGGTGGAATGACATCATAAAAAGAGAAGAAGACGCCTCGGTAGAGGAGTTCAGTCAATATTTTAGCGACAATGCGGAAATCATTACCAATGAAAAACTAGTCTGCAAAGGGCTTGAGGATATTACTAAACACTTCATGGGCGTCAAAACGAAAACTAGCTCTTGTGCAGCTCGGTTACCGATGAAAAATATTTTTTCTAAAGAAAATAAAATATTTGTTCACTATTTAATTGATGCAGCCTTCGAGTCAGAGAAACAAGTTATTGCTGTAATGGGATACATGCTCATCAACTCAGGTAAAATAGAGACAAGCTGTCAACTGCAATATGTTCAGGAGTCCAAAATTAGTTAAAAGCGTTTGCAAACCACTTCCTTAACGTTTTTTAGTGTCGCCTCGCTCCACTATTCAATTATTTCATCCTTAGATTCGTTAACGATACATCCATGTATCACTACTGCTCCTGCAAAATTGTGAACTCACGACCTCTGCCTCCCGAAGGCAGCGGCTACGTTAGGATCAATATATTGTGAACTAATCTCTTTGAAACTTGTGGAACCATTCAACCAGCTTTAGCAGTAGTTTCGGTGCATGTGCCTTTTTCCATACTCCCGCTGTAAATTTGTTTGCTTCCGATAAAGTAGGGTAAATGTGGATTGTGCTAAGGATCTTGTTCATACCCAGGCCATGGCGCATGGCGCTAATGTATTCCGTTATTAATTCACCTGCGTGGTCACCGACAATAGTAGCTCCAAGAATTTTATCTTTTCCCGGGACAGTGAGTACTTTTACAAAGCCATGTGCTTCTTCATCTGCAATAGCCCGGTCCAGATCATCGATACCATACTTGCTCACTTCATAGGCTATGCCTTGCTCTTTCGCCTCTGTTTCGTTTAAACCAACTCGTGCAACTTCAGGAGCAGTAAAGGTTGCCCATGGGATCACTGAATAATCCACTTTGAACTTCTTGAACCTGCCAAATAGAGCATTTACAGCTGCATACCAGGCCTGGTGAGCTGCGGTATGGGTGAACTGATAGGGACCTGCTACATCACCACAGGCAAATATATTTGGATAAATGGTTTGTAGGTATTCGTTTGTTTGAACCGTACCCACTTTATTTATCGGAATATCGAGATCTTCGAGACCAAATCCTGTGATGTTAGGTTTGCGTCCTACTGCGACGAGCAAAGCATCGAATTCGATCTCAATTTCCTGACCTTCTCGTTCACAAACAATAATTTTTCGCCCAGCATCCTGTTTAAAAGATTTGGCCGTATGTTCTAGTAATACCCTGACGCCATCCTTTTCAAATTGCTGTGCTACTAATGCTGATACTTCAGGATCTTCACGTATAAGGATGCGTGGCAGCATTTCAACCTGGGTGACTTCAGAACCAAAGCGTGCAAAACACTGGCTTAATTCCGAACCGATGGGACCACCGCCTAATACAACCATACGCTTTGGTAATTCTCTTAAGTTCCAGAGATTATCTGAGGTCAGGTAATCAATATCTTCAATTCCAGTAATTGGTGGTACAAAGGGACGTGCGCCGGAGGCAATAATAATGCTGCGGGTTGTCAGTGTTTGACCATTTACTTCAACAGAATAAGGCGAGGTGATGCGTGCTTCACCTTGAATGCATTCCACCCCCAGTTCTGTATAGCGCTCTATAGAATCATGGGGTTCAATGGATTCAATAACACGATGAACTCTTTGCATCACTTCTGCGAAATCAAATTCGACATTTATCTGTTTAAAACCAAATTCATTAGCACGTAAGGATTGTGCAAGAATTTTCGCTGAGCGGATCAAAGCTTTGGAGGGAACACAACCTGTATTGAGGCAGTCACCTCCCATAAGGTTTTTTTCTATCAAGGTAACTTTGGCTTTTACAGCTGCGGCAATATATGACGAGACAAGGCCTGCAGACCCCGCGCCGATAACTATCAGGTTTCGATCAAACTTAAGCGGCTTTTTAAAGTTGTTATTCA
>JABHFC010000442.1 GCA_018676275.1 Gammaproteobacteria bacterium
CACTGGAATTTGAATTACTTGGCGCCGGTGATAATTATGTGAAAAAACTCACTATCGAACAGGGTAGCAACCTGAACAAATGGCAGAGATTATTAAATAGCGCCACATTAACCCGCTTGCAATATGGTGATCATCAACTCCAGTTTAATCGAGTTGAGATTCCATATTACCGGGAGAAATATCTTCGCTTTAGCTGGCATGATGCTACAGATGGTATTCAGCTTGGAGCGGTTTACGCAATATTAAAAGATAGCGAACAAAAAAATACGGTGATATGGCGGAACGGAAAAGGTGATTTAGTTGATAGTGAACAAGCCACATATGAGTTTGATTCTGGCGGAACATTTCCCATTGGACAACTTAATATTGAATTGCCGGATAGCAACTCCCTGATTGAGGCTAAATTGTATTCACGTTCTGATCCTGAGACTGACTGGGTGCATCGTTCCAGCAGTTTGTTTTACAATCTACAGGTGCAGGGAAATCGTATACAGAATGATGTTATTTCTGTGCCTGTGGTCGACGATCGTTACTGGCAATTAAAGGTTAATAGCGATGATGGTATGGGAAATAACCCGCCCCGATTTCGCTTTGGCTGGGAAGGACATAGTCTGTTTTTTCTGGCACGTGGACCCGGACCATTCACACTGGCCTTTGGCAGTGGTAAAGCAGAGCCAACGGAACGACCTGTCGCGACTTTATTGAATGTCCTTAATAATAAGTCTCAGTCAAATATTGTAGGCACTGCCTATGTCAGTGGTTCCCATGAATTGTCCGGAGATGCAGCAAAGGATAAACATTTCGATATTTCCTGGCAGCGTACTATTCTCTGGTTTGTACTTGCAGCTGGAGTATTTCTTCTTGGTTTTATGGCATTTCGTTTGTTACGACAAATGAACCAGACTGAGTAATCTCTTTTTAAACAGGGGACAAACCACAGTTTATTAGCACTTGCTTGGCAATCAGCTCTTAAAACTATAAAAACGTAGTCTGTCCCCGGTTTTATATAAATGTTACCCTCTCGCCCTTTTCTTGAACTCTTGTAAAATCTAAATATGTCAGACGAGAAGCAACCCGATAGCAGCCGTGGAGAACGGCCCAAAGCCAGTAGCGTTCGGCCACTGAAAATGGCCCTACCTTTTATAAAACCATATACAGGTAGACTTATGCTGGCATTTATATGCCTGAGCATAGCTTCAATTTCTATGTTGGGTATGCCAATTGCTATTCGCTATGTTGTTGATTACGGTTTCTCCAGTAACAACGTTGACTCGATCAACCTTTATTTCATGGCCTTGCTCGGATTGGCGCTTGTCTATTCAGTATTTGCGTCGTTTCGTTATTACCTGGTCATGTGGATTGGCGAACGTGTTGTCGCTGATATACGTTCTGCAGTTTATAAACATGTAATTAGAATGAGTCCCACATTCTTTGAAGTTACCCGTACCGGAGAGGTTTTGTCCCGACTGACGACGGATACAACTTTGGTTCAATCTGTTGTGGGTGCAGGTATGTCTATTGCTTTACGTAGTTCATTTTCACTAATTGGCTGCTTGATCATGCTATTTGTCACCAGTGCCAAATTGACAATGATGATCCTGGTGTTGATTCCAGTCGTTGTTCTGCCTGTCTGGCTGTACAGTAAAAAAGTCAGAGCTTTGTCTCGACAAACTCAAGATCGCGTTGCTGATTCCAGCAGCATGGCAGATGAATCTCTGAATGCTATTCAGATAGTGCAGGCTTTCACATTGGAAACTTTTTTAGGTAAGCGTTTTGCGGACTCGGTTGAACTTTCATTCACTACTGCTCGAAAAAGATTGCAGGTGAGCTCTTTATTATCCGGTCTTATTGTACTTAGCGCTTTTAGCGCTATCGTTATAGTTCTTTGGCTTGGTGCACATGCTGTTGTCGATCAGACAATCAGCCCAGGCACCCTTAGCCAGTTTCTGTTGTACGCGACATTCCTGGCGGGAAGTACGACAGCACTCGGTGAAGTATGGAGTGATGTACAACGAGCGGCTGGTGCTATGGAACGCTTGATGGAGCTATTAAGTGCAAAGTCAGAAATAACGATACCTGAGAACCCTTTAGCTTTAACGGAGCAGGGTAAAGGGCATATTCAAATTGAGGGGATCAATTTTAACTACCCATCCAGACCGGGACAAAAGGCGCTGGATAATTTCACTCTGGAAATACAACCGGGCGAAACAATTGCTCTGGTAGGTCCTTCCGGCGCGGGCAAGAGTACTGTGTTCCAGTTGTTATTGCGTTTTTACAATGCACAAACCGGACAAATATTGCTCGATGGCGTCGATATTGCGAAGGCTAATCCTGAGGAAGTCAGGCTGCGTTTTGGTATCGTCCCGCAAAATACCGTTTTGTTCGCTGACACTGCCCTGGAAAATATTCGTTTTGGACGTCCCGATGCCAGTGATGATGAGGTAAAAGCAGCGGCAAAATCCGCTATCGCTGACGAATTTATTGAAAAACAACCACAGGGTTATCAGACTTTCCTTGGCGAGAAAGGTATGCGTTTATCTGGTGGCCAGCAACAACGTATTGCCATCGCCCGGGCAATATTGAAGAACCCGCCAGTCATGTTACTGGATGAGGCCACCAGTGCGCTGGATTCGGAAAGTGAAAAACTGGTACAGGAAGCTCTCGATCATTTAATGCAGGATCACACCACACTTGTAATTGCACACCGACTGTCAACAGTGATCAAGGCTGATCGCATTGTTGTGTTGGATGAAGGAAAAATAGTCGACATCGGCAGACATGACGAATTGATCCGGAAGGGTGGCTTATATGCTCGTCTCGCCGATTTACAGTTCAAACATTCTCAGGAAGACAATAGTTCGGAATTACTTGAGGTTGTTTAGTGAAACTTCCCGGCAATAATCTAAAAAACTATTGTTCGTAGCTGATTCGATAAATTACACCCTGATAGTTATCCGAGACCAGGATTGAACCATCAGGAATTTGCAGAATATCCACTGGTCTTCCCCAGGCTTCTCCATTGATTAACCATCCATCAGCAAAAATTTCTTTGCCTTTAACTTTACCCTTTTCATCAAACTTGATGCGCATGATCCGATAACCAGCTGGTTCACTACGATTCCAGGAACCATGTTGCGCGACAAAAGCGTCATTAAGATATTGTTTCGGGAACATATTTCCGGTGTAGAACATCGTGCCAAGTGCGGCAACATGGGCGTCGAACTCAACCACCGGGAAGGTGACATCCTCTGACACTCGTTTGTTCTTCCAGTCAGCGTGTCGGGACTTGCCACCGGCATACCAGGGAAAACCGAAATGCATACCGGGTTTTGGGGCAAGGTTAAATTCACCTGCCGGTATGTCATCTCCCATTGTGTCAACGCCATTGTCGGTAAAATGGAATATCTTGCTGATCGGGTGAAAATCAAAACCGACAGAGTTGCGTACGCCCCGGGCGAAGACTTCCATGTTCTTGCCATCGGCGTCCATACGAATGATAGTGCCTTCCATGTCGTTAACTTCACAGATGTTGCAGGGCGCACCAACACCAACATAGAGCTTGTCATCCGGACCAAAGCGGATGTAACGCCAGCCATGATGAAAACTGGTCGGCATGCCTTCGAAAATCACCTCACCCATCTCTGCCCAGGGTAGTTCCAGACTGAAGCCGACACCAGGATAGCGGACAATACGATGGTTTTCGGCGACATAAAGAAAGCCCTGATGCATGGCGACACCATTTGGTGCTTTCAGACTGGTCATCATGGTGACAACCTCGTCTGCCAGCCTGTCTTTATTTTTGTCGACGACGCCATATACTTTATCACCCACGGTACCTACAAATATGTTACCCATTGATTGACCCAGTGCCATTTGTCGTGCGCCGGGTACTTCTGCAAAAACAGAGATATTAAAACCCTCTGGTAAATTGATTTTTGGCAGGTTCTTTTCCGCGTCAGCGGCATCTGCGTGGGCAATTGAATAATTCGATGATATTAACAGGCAGAAAAATATTTTAATGAATACGGGTTTGTACATAATGAGGCTCCTGGTAAAGCTTAATTCTTTAGTAAAGTCCGTGATTGATGGCTTACATTACTATAGCAGAGAAAATTTAGTATTCGTCACTACATATTTTTGTTTTTCTCGGTAGAATTCCATTTATGCAGAAATTATTAATTGTTTCCCATAGTCCCTCGGCAAATGCAAAGGCATTAACGGATGCCGTAGTGAGTGGAGCGAGCAATAAGGAAATCGACAATGTTGAAATTCGGGAGCGTCCGCCACTGCAGGCAGATTCTAATGATGTGTTATGGGCGGATGGTGTCATTCTGGGAACAACAGAGAACTTTGGTTACATGAGTGGAGCGATGAAAGATTTTTTTGATCGTATTTATTATCCCTGCCTGGAACATACTGAGGGCTTACCATTTGTCCTTTTTGTAAAAGGTGGTATTGACGGACAGGGAGCGAAAAACAGTGTTGAGCGTATAGTTACTGGTCTTAAGTGGAGACAGGTTCAGCCCACTCTGGTTTGTAAAGGCGAATTTAAACAGGATTTTTTAGATGATTGTGAAAACCTTGGTATGACCATGGCAGCTGGATTGGAAGCCGGAATATTCTGAGTAATTTTATTATGAAAAAACTTTTTTACATTTATTGTTGTATTTCTTTTCTTTTAGCGGGCTGTAGTGATGAAATAGCTCTGCCAAAGTTATCTACGGATGCAGTGATACTTGCCTTTGGTGATAGTTTGACTCATGGCAATGGTGCTGCGACTGAGGAAAGTTACCCTGCAGTACTGCAGAAGTTAAGTAGTCGCAAGGTGATAAATGCCGGTATTTCCGGTGAGCAAACTGATCCCGG
>JABHFC010000443.1 GCA_018676275.1 Gammaproteobacteria bacterium
CTGCCCCTGATAATTGGTGGCGCCACAACCTCGCGCGCGCATACAGCAGTAAAAATTGAACCCGAATACGATGAGCCTGTAGTACACGTGAAAGATGCATCTCGTGCTGTAGGTGTAGTCCAAAACCTTATCAGCGAGGAAAATAAAACAGGCTTTGCAAAAAAAATAAAAGAAGAATATGTCCTTGTACGTGAGAGACATAAAGGCAAACAGTCAAGAATTGACTGGTTAAGTCTGGAAGAAGCACGCTTGAATCGAATTGCTATTGACTGGGATAAATATACACCACCAGTACCTAGACAATTGGGTTTGCAGGTATTTAATGATTATCCGCTCGAAGAGCTATGTGATTACATTGACTGGACTCCTTTTTTCGTTGCATGGGAACTCGCCGGTAAATTTCCTCGCATACTTGAGGATAAAATAGTTGGTCAGGAAGCCAGCAAACTTTATGAAGATGCCAAAGCCATGCTGGCACTTATAGTCAAGGAAAAATGGATCACAGCCCGTGCTGTCATTGGATTATTTTCTGCGAACTCCATAGGCCACGATGATATTGAGGTTTATGTTGATGAAAAGCGCAACGGTCTGCTGGGTGAATTACACAGCTTGAGACAACAAACTCGTAAACCACCTGGTCAGGCAAATTTTGCCCTCGCAGATTTCGTTGCGCCGAAAGAAAGCGGGGTAAATGATTATGTTGGCGCTTTTGCTGTAGCTACCGGTTTTGAGATTGAAAAAAGAATCGAAGAGTTTGAAAAAGATCACGACGACTACAGTAGTATTATGTTGAAGGCACTTGCCGACCGTCTGGCAGAAGCTCTGGCTGAGCGTATGCATAAACGTGTCAGACAGGAATTCTGGGGCTATGCTGACAATGAGAATATTAATAACGAGGCGCTCATAGCAGAAAAGTACCAGGGCATCCGCCCGGCTCCCGGCTATCCCGCATGTCCTGATCATACCGAAAAACCCTTATTATGGGATTTGTTAAAGGTAGAAGAAAATACGGGTATTACACTAACAGAAAGCCATGCCATGTATCCCACAGCGGCAGTTAGCGGTCTATATTTCTCTCATCCTAATTCAAGATATTTTGGTCTGGGCAAGATAAACCGCGATCAAGTAACTGACTATGCCCACAGAAAAGGAATGGAAATACATCAAATGGAGAGATGGCTAAGTCCCAGTCTTGGTTACGACGCGGAGGAGATTGATTAAAATCGTTTCCTGGATGTCGTCAAAAAGGCAATCCTCAAAACTTATCTAAGCTTGTTTGCATATAGAGTGAACTATATCAGTATAAGACCCTCAATAAGTTCAGATATCAGCTCTGTTCTACGTAACTATTTATGAGGAGTTTATAAATGCCACGAATCAAAGCCAGTTTCGAAAATCAACAAGGAGAAGTCCTGTCAGGATTACTGGAAACACCTGACGGGGCTATTCAGGCCTATGCCTTATTTGCACATTGCTTTACCTGTTCAAAAGATATTGCAGCCGCATCTCGAATTACTCGTGGTCTGGCAACAAAGGGCATTGCAGTTCTGCGTTTTGATTTCACCGGACTGGGCAACAGCGATGGCGATTTCGCCAATACCAACTTCTCTTCTAATCTTCAGGATTTGATTCAGGCGGCAACATTTCTGCAAGACAACTACGAAGCGCCCACGCTTATAATAGGACACAGTCTGGGAGGAGCAGCAGTATTGGCTGCCTCTCAGTTTATTGATTCAATAAAAGCCGTCGTTACTATTGGGGCGCCCGCTACTGCTCACCATGTCGAACATTTATTTACCGACGCCAAAGATGAAATTTTCAATCAAGAACAAGCAGTGGTAGATCTGGCTGGCAGACAATTTACTATCAAAAAGCAATTCTTAGAAGATATAAATCAATACAACGATATCAGCCACATTGCCAACCTGAACAAAGCTTTGCTTGTAATTCATTCACCGATTGACGATACCGTCAGTATTGATGAAGCTGCTAAAATTTATACCGCTGCAAAACACCCCAAAAGCTTTATTTCACTGGACAAAGCTGACCACCTCTTAAGTCGCCGAAACGATTCAGAATATGTATCCGAGCTGATTGCCAGTTGGGCAAGTCGTTATCTTGATCTGGACAAAGCTGTAGAGGAAAAGTCATCAGGCACAGCCGAGCCGGTTGCACCCGGGGAAGTTCTTGTTAAAGAGCAGAATTTGCAATTTACCCGACATATCACTACTGAAAAACATCAGCTCATCGCAGACGAACCGCTGACATCTGGTGGTTTAGATCTGGGGCCAAATCCGTACGAGTATTTATTAAGCAGTCTGGGGAGCTGTACCTCCATGACAATACGCATGTACGCGAACCGGAAAAAATTAAAACTGGAGAATATTGAAATCAGACTCCGCCATAGTCGTATTCATGCAGAGGACTGCATTGAGTGTGAGTCAGCTGATGGAATGGTTGATCGGATCGAAAAAACCATACAACTTGAAGGTGTATTATCAGCAGATGAACGCCAACGATTACTTGAAATAGCCAATAAATGTCCGGTACATAAAACTCTACATAATGAAATCATTATAGAATCCCGACTAATCTGAGTACTGACCACACACTTTGGATGCAATAAAACCCATTCATATAGAACCCCATTGATCCCATCGTTTAACCTGACCTGGATGAATAAAAAGGGCGAATTATTATTGATTGGAATGTACAATTACGAAGATAATAACAAGCTTTTCAGCCAATTAGACAAGATTAATTCGGGTGCTCCACTGATCTAGATCAAACACCAGAATAGCCAATCATTTAGAATTAGAGTTAATCAATTTTTAAAGAGCGTGTGAGGAAAAAGATGGTTCAAATAAACAATATATTCGTTGTAATCGACCCGAGTACAGACAAGCAAAATGCCTTACAACGAGCTATGAAAATAGCAAAAGTAGTGGACGCAAAAATACATGCCTATCTTTGCCTGTCCCCGACTATTGAGAGTCATGATCCCGAAGCCTTGCGTCGAGTAGAATTGGCCAGGTATGAACCATGGGTTGAAAATATTGCTGAAACAGCACGGGCAGAAGGTTTTAATATCAGCACTGAAGTTGAGTGGAGCACCGACTGGCGCCATGCGCTGGGTGATGCCGCAAGAAGAGCGAAAAGCGATTTAATTGTGAAGTCATCGCATCGACGTACAGCTGCAAAAAGACTGATGATGACCTCTTCAGATCTCGCATTATTGGAATCAACAAGTTGCTCTGTACAGCTGGTTTCCTCAAATGTTGTAGAAGACCTGGAAAAAGTTCTTATTTCTGTTGATGTCAAACGCGAAGATGAAAAATACCAGGGAATATTAAATTCCGTTATTGCCTATGGAAAAGCGGTTGAGTCAAGTGCACACGACAAGGGCGAACTCCATGCTGTTTATTCATATTCTGGATCAGATGAGTTCAGACATCTTACCGACATTGCCAAACGCATAGAGATTGACACTTCTCGCGTACATGCTGTGCAGGGAAACCCCGAAGAAGGTATTGTAGAAGTGGCAAAGGAGATTGAAGCTGATATTATAGTCGTTGGTCTTTCCACAAAAAGCACTCTGGCCAATCGTATCTTTGGTAGCATGGTAGACAGATTACTTAATAATATTGACCACGATATTCTTATCGTCGTTCCCGAAGAAAACTAGTTGTCCGGCAGCTCACGCTGTATAAAAACTAGCGGCCATCTGATATATCTCATTGCCGGAATATGTAACTATTCCGGCAATTTTTATTTCTATGATAAAAATATTTCCTCAGTCGATTTTCTCCAGTATTTTGCTATCTAATGGTAAGCATCGATTCCAATGTTTAGCCCTGCTCAAGTAGTGGTACAGCAAGGCTGAATAAAATTATGTCTGCTGAGCCTGAAATAAGAAATGTACTGATAACAGGGGCCGCGCGCGGTTTAGGTCTTTTACTTGCACGAAGACTGGCATCCGAAGGATATAATATTTGCGGTACTGACCTGCGTTTCGATTTACTTGATAGAGAAATGACTCTGATCAGGCAGAAATATGATGTTCAGACATTAGCAGTAAAAAGTAACATCAGTAATGAGAAGCAAGTGTCCGCCCTGGTCAAGAATATGATCGCCCAGTGGGGTCATATTGATGTTTTGATTAACAATGCTGGCATACGAAAAGTAGCTCCTATCAATAAAATAGATGAAGAAACCTGGGATGAAATTCAAAACAG
>JABHFC010000444.1 GCA_018676275.1 Gammaproteobacteria bacterium
GTGATGATGGAGAAATAATGATTTTTGAAGCTTCTCAGAGGGACGAGAATAAATCATCCTACGGCGACCTTTATATCAGTTACAAACAGAATACTAGCTGGACCACCCCTCAGAATATTACCGAAATCAATACTACCGGTAGTGATTTATGTCCGGAATTGGACAGGACGAATGAAACATTATCATTTTCCAGCAGTAAAGCTTTGCGAAATGAATGGGTAAACATCTACCAGGTAAATTTTAAGCCTATCTTTCTAAAATATCAGTCTACGGCAACGAAAGATTGAATGCTGCTTTGTGCCAAAAGAGCTTATTAATTAACTAAGAATATAGACCAATTCCTGCCATAAAATGCCACAAAGTCGTCCGGCGTTAAAATGAGAGCTTGATAAGGGGTGATTACCAGGTTCATAGTTCGAACTATTTCAACAAAGAAATAAACGAGGGTTGATAAAATGAAACAAAACAATCGTCTAATCACCTTTATTTTTTCGTGCTTCTTGATAATGATATTGACAGCCGGCACTCTTGCCAGCGAATCTTTTAAGGAGTGTATTCCCGCTGAAACTGTTCATGCATTTCTTAGCAGCCAATTTGGTCGGGAAACAAACCTAAACCCTGAAATACCTGAGTCATTCCCAAAGTTTGTTCTACCTCCGCATTTTCGTGTGTTGGGCAGCAGTTCTGTAGAAGGTCATGTTAGTGTTGCGTTATCGAGCACATTGGCTAGACAAAATGCCGACGAGGCGCTAATGACGAATTTTGAAGAGGATGGCTGGCGCGTAGTCAAACCTCATTCTTCAGCAGATGAGGTTGGGTTTGTAGAAAAGTTAGACAGAGCTGTTACTTACAAAACGCTATGTCATGATGACTGGGGACATCTGGAGTATACCAGTGTGCAAATGTCTTCTTCCAGTGTTATTACAATGGGGAAATACCCGTCAGGTTATATTTACGAATTAAACTGTCAGGATGATGACCCTACCTGGCATAAAACTCAGATCCCATACATGGGCCGACATTTACCACGATTGGTAATTCCCCTGAACTCTGCAAATGGTCGAGGCGGGGGAACAAGTTCCTCTGGAGAGTTTTCCAGAACTTCAATGCGCATAAAGACCGAACTTACATCAAGCGAAATTTTCAAGCATTTTTCCGACCAGATTAAAGCACAAAACTGGAAAAGAGACGCCAGTTGGAAAGGAGATATCAGTGAAGGCGCAACATGGACCCGACAGGTCGATGATAAGCTTGAGTTAGCAGGCACCTTTTCCGTCGTCGTGATGAATGATTCTAAATATAGCATCGAGTTTTCGCTGATGCCAAGGTCAGACGCCTATAGATAAGCCATACATCGCATTGCTCGGCAACAGGAGAATCCTAATTGCCACATCTCTGGAGTTGCCTGAAAGAACGGCCAATACAAACAGTCTAACTGTTTAACTAAAACTCAAGATGCTTCGGGGTTCTGGGGAAAGGTATAACATCGCGAATATTGGATACGCCGGTGAGCATCATTAACAAGCGTTCAAAGCCTAATCCAAAACCTGCGTGTGGTGCGGTACCGTATTTACGCATGTCCAGGTACCACCAGTAATCTTCTTCGTTGAAACCCATCTCCTGAATTCTTTTTTGCAGATATTCAAAACGTTCCTCGCGTTGACTACCACCTATAATTTCACCAATCGACGGTACTAATATGTCCATGGCGGCGACGGTCTTATTGTCATCATTCAAACGCATGTAGAAGGCTTTTATGTCTTTCGGGTAATCAAATACAATAACAGGTCGTTTGAAATGTTCTTCTGTGAGGTAACGTTCGTGTTCGGTCTGTAAATCATTTCCCCATTCTGGTTTAAACTCAAATTTTGATTTTGATGATTGTAGTATTTCAATGGCTTCAGTATAGGGCAATCGAATAAAATCATTATCCGCGATATTTTCAAGTGTCTGCATCAAGGTCTTGTCGACAAAGTTTGCAAATAGCGCCAGGTCATCCGCGCATTCATTGATGGTAAATTTTATCAGGTGACGAATCATGTCTTCACCCAGGTTCATAATATCTTCCAGATTGGCAAAGGCCATTTCCGGTTCAATCATCCAGAACTCAGAAACATGCCGACTGGTATTGGAATTTTCGGCTCGAAAGGTTGGGCCAAAAGTATAGACATCCCCCAGACTTTGACAGAATGATTCAACAGATAGTTGTCCGGACACCGTTAGCATGGCTTCTTTACCAAAAAAATCCTGCTGATAATCTACTTTCCCATTTTGTCTCGGAATATTCTCGGGGTCTAAGGTAGTGACACGAAACATTTCTCCAGCACCTTCACAATCGGCACCGGTGATAATCGGCGTGTGGATCCAGTTAAATTTACGTTCCTGAAAGAACTGGTGAACCGCATGAGATAATTTAGAACGTATTCTGAATATCGCTCCATATTTGTTTGTACGTGGTCTGAGATGGGCAATAGTTCGAAGATACTCATCGCTATGACGTTTCTTTTGCAGTGGAAAATCTTCCGGTGCATCGCCAAGCATTTCAATAGCAGTTGCCTGAATTTCCCAGCGTTGACCTTTGCCGGGTGATTCAACCAGTTTGCCAGTCACACTAATTGCTGCACCTGTACTGATATGTTTAATCTGATCATAGCTATCGAGACTCGCATCAACAATTATTTGTATATTGGCGAGACAGGAACCATCGTTCAGTTCAATAAAAGAGAACTCCTTTGAATCCCGGCGAGTACGGACCCAACCTTGTATGGAAACTGAATCAAGCGCAGTATCGCTTTGTAAATAATCATTGATTTGAGGCTTCATAATCTGTTTTTCTGTTTAAACTTTATTGATGATATAAAAATGGCATTAGCGCGTCATTTTGACATTTTCGTTTTCAATAGTCATATTGATTGTGACTCTTGATATTATTTGTAGATTACCTTAAATAAAAAACATAGTGACAATAATAAGTGCCAGGCGAAATTAAAATAGTGCCGCGTAATCCTGATTGTATCAGGGTGATTCAAATAACAGATACTCATA
>JABHFC010000445.1 GCA_018676275.1 Gammaproteobacteria bacterium
CCGAGCACGCCGAGGAGGATGCAGAGCAACTTGGCATAAAAAATAACCAGTCTATTAAAGTAATATCACGCCGGGGTGAAATGCTGGCAACCGCAAGCATCAATGAGCGTGTGCCCGAAGGTGTCGTATTCGGTAATTTCCATTTCCCGGACGAAGCGAATGTGAACAACCTGACCAACGCCGCGCTCGATCCAATCGCCAAGATCCCTGAATACAAGGTTTGCGCAGTGCGCGTGGAAGCATTGGTCTAGTTCTGAACGTATTTCCGTAGTAAAAACCAGGTCAATTTTTAAAATTGTTATTGTGCTTTATTGATTATTTACCAATCAGATCGTAACCTTTACAGGAAGATAAATATCGTTGTATATAGACCGAGACGCCAGACTGAATCGATAAGATAATGATTAATAAATCGGGAGAATAATATGAGTTTTAACGACACTGCCTCTCAATTAGGAATAAGCACAAGCGCCATTGAACAATTGCTAAGCGGCTATGCCTCTGAAGGGATGGCAGAAGCCCTGGGGACGAGTTCAAGTGCAATTCAGAAATTTATAAATGGACAAGGCTCTGATAGCATCGCAGCAACGATCGGTGTTAACTCTTCAGAGCTGCAGCATATCAGGAACAAGCTTGATTCATCCGGAGCCATCGGTTTTATTTTAGGCCTGGCTTATAGCACTGCAAAATAACACTTTACCCCGTTGATATTACAGGAATGGGACATCGCCCATGTACGCAGCCATGTTCCACCCCGTTATAACGCTTATTTTTTAATACTCATATCCAGAGATAAATCCTTGGCAGCCTTAACACCCATCAACTCAATAAGCGTCATTGCATTAGAACCACCGCTACCGGTATCAGCACCCATCTGAATTTCAGGCACCCACTTCTGTTTCTCAACCGCTGAGGCAAACCGACCCATGACTCTCTCATAGGTGGCAAGTTTTTGCGCAAGCGCGCCATCTGCCTCGATGACAAGTCGTTTATAAGCACCGTCGCCTTCACCTCGCAAAACTTGTTCTTCCTTATATTCAACAGCCGCCAGTTTCTTTTGTTCGGCTTCCAGTTTTTGTTGTCGCGCAACTTCAACGGCTTTCTGCGCCGCAATTACCGCTACTTCCTTTTCTCTTTCTGCATCCACGACCGCCTGCTCTTTGACCACTTCTTTCTCATACTTTGCAGTCATCACATTTGCTTTACCCTGCTCTTCCGAAGTGATTGCATCCTGCTTGGCGCGTTCAGCATTGGCTATGGCGGTAATAATCGCCATGGTCGCTTCACGCTTGGTAGCGATTTGATTCAGTGTCTTTGGTTCAAAACCCCAATCCGTTATCTGAAAGCCATTAACATCAATACCATAATCAGCCAGATCGCTATTAAGATGAATGGGCAAACCATTTTCACCATAACTAATAACAGGAATATTTTTAGTGACTGTTTTACCGGTTCCTTCATCCAATGTTCTGACTTTTTCCAGTTTCGTCTGGAACTTACCTGCGGATATTTGCTGACTGGCCCATTGTGTATAGATGCTACGTTTTTCAGCATAGGCTTCTTCTGAACTCATTAAACCAGCAGTCAGGTTCATACCTTCCTCTGTAACAGATTTAATTAGCTTTTGTGAACCCCCTCGATTTGATCGAAAAGCTTTATGTAAATGCAGCATGGTTTCTTCATCACCCGGTAGTGAGAATCGAGCCTTGCCATACACCGTACCGGTACCACCATCCTGGTAGCGAACAGGTATACCTATCTGGTCTATGGAGGAATCGACATCGGAATCAACTTTGTCGTAATCAAATGTGATGACGTCATTGTAGATTTCAGCAGTACCAAACCATTGTGGATAAATACCAGGTGAAAATTTTACATATAGCGTACCTGTTGGATACTGCACAACCGTTCTATGCCCGGCATTGTTAATACCAAATGCCATAAAGCCAATAGCCACTGTGCCAGCAATCAATAGTGCAATGACAACTAATTTAGCAGGAATTCTATTCATTATTACTCTCCTTTTTAATTTTATTATTTCTCGAGTTTATCTCTTCAATTTCCGAAGACACATCCTGTTGACGGACTTTCTCTTCAGCAATCTCTCTGTCAATGTCAATTAAGTCACTTTCCAGTCTGACCGCTTCAAGCTCATCCAATTTATTATCACGGGCCAAATAATTTTTAAGCTGCCAAATAAACGCAGCCACCAATGAAATTAGTACCACTAGCAAGAATAATTTAAACATTTTTTATTACCCCATATATTGACACATAGGTAGTTAGTAATATTGGGACGAAAATCGATATTTCAAGGTCTTTCAGCACTATAAAGGCTTATCAAAAAGAGAAGGGTAAATGTTTTTTCTCCTTATAAATCATACATATTTATTATTTTCACTTCTTCTCCGTCATGCTGGGCTTGTTCCAGCATCCAGTCGATTAAAGAACCGCCATAGGCGGTGCCATATTCATTGGATTTCCGTCCTTAGGTCCGTAAACGCTGCATCCCTGCACCACTTCTCAGTTTCCACGGGAATGACGACTTTAATTGTAATA